>NBLS01000066.1 GCA_002084385.1 Desulfobacteraceae bacterium 4572_19 | reverse complement strand
ATTGAAAAAATACTTATTAACTATATTGACGCTGAATTTAATATTAATGTTTCTGAACAGCCAATTGTAATGGCAAGATTGAAACTTGCTGCTGAAAACGCAAAAATTGAGCTTTCAAGAAATCCTTATGTTAAAATTGAAGAGGACCATCTTACTCAAAATCGTGATGGAGATGTTCATCTTTCATTTGAATTATCCCGACAAGATTTTGAAATCGCAATTGATCACCATCTTCAAAAAACCATGGAGTCAGTTACAAAAGCATTGAAAGATGCTCTGATGCTCCCTTCGGCTTTAGATGAAATTATCCTTGTAGGTGGTTCCACGAGAATACCGCAATTGTCAGTAATGTTAGAAGAAAAATTTGGAATACTGCCCCATCAAGAAATTGATCCGGATCTATGCGTGGCTATGGGTGCCGCAGTTCAGGCAGGTCGTGAAATGGGAGTTGAATCTTCAAGCATACTTTTAGATATTACACCTTATACGTTTGGTGTTTCAACTCTTGGGTATGATGCTGATGGTAATCCAACGCCACATAGGTTTTCTCCTTTAATAAGAAGAAATTCCAAGCTTCCCACAGTAAAAAGTGAGGCTTTTAGTACTATTGTGGAAAATCAGGATGCAGTTGAAATCGTTGTATATCAGGGGGAAAAACCCAATGCTCTGGATAATGTTAAAATTGGTAACTATTTGTTAAAGCTCTCTCCACAACCAATTCACAGCATAGTTATTATAAAATTTTCCCTTGATGTAAATGGAATATTAAAAATTGAAATAATAATAATAACATTATTGATATAAATGATAGTGTGAAAAAAGATTCTGAAAAAGTGCAGGATAATATTCAGTTAATTATTTCTCAGGCACGGGAAATTTTAAAAAATGTATCAGAAGATGATCAGGAAGATATTATAAATCTTATCGAAAGTATTCATGATGCTTTGGCTGATAACGATATGGATGCAGTAAAAGAGATGACAGGGGAACTTGAAGATCTTCTTTTTTATCTTGAGTAAAGGTTACCATGAGAAATTTAGCGTCCTTTACTTGCATATTGTGTTTGAACAGGAGATATAAAAATTAGATGAATTCGTTAGATGAAAATTTGGATATTTGTCCTGTATGTAATGCAAAATTAAAAACTTTGCCGGTTTGTCGTCGTTGTAAAACAGACCTTGGTTCTTTGATAAGTGTAAAATCCATGGCAAGACAGTATAAGGATAAAGCAGTGTTAGATTATGAAAAAAATAGATTTCAGGAGATGTATTCCAACGCCCGTAGATCTTATACTCTTGATGCTACTTATGATTCTGCCATGCTTCTATCTACAGCATCGCTTTTAACTTATAAATTTGAACTTGCTGAATTTTTATGGAAAAAATATCATATATAAATTTAAAAGGAACATGGAAAAATATTCTTAAAGAAGAATTACAAAAAGAGTATATGTTAAACCTTTTTGACTTTATTGTTAGAGAAAGAGATTCAGGGAAAATTATATATCCGACAGAAGATAATATTTTCAACGCTTTTAACCTTACTCCTTTTGAAAGTGTTCGTGTGGTTATTATGGGGCAAGATCCATATCATGGTGAAGGTCAGGCTCATGGACTTGGGTTTTCTGTTAATTCGGGTATAAAAATACCACCATCGCTTAAAAATATTTTTAAGGAAATTAATGACGATCTTTTTATAAAACCGCCTGTAAATGGTTGCCTTAATTTCTGGGCAAAACAAGGTGTATTGCTTTTAAACAGTATTCTTTCTGTTGAAAAAGGAAAAGCTTTTTCCCATAAAGACAAAGGCTGGGAAAAACTTACCGATTATGTTATTTCTGTTTTAAATGAAAAACACTGTAATCTTGTTTTTATACTTTGGGGAAATGATGCAGGTAAAAAAAGTAAATTAATGGATAAAAACCGTCATTTACTTTTACAATCTGCACACCCATCCCCACTTTCAGCCTGGCGTGGTTTTTTGGGCAATAAGCATTTTTCAAAAACAAATCAATATCTTGTAGCTCATGGTAAAGAGCCAATTAATTGGGCAATTAATGATTGATTACTTTATCTGTCTTTTAAAAAAACTGAATGATACTCATTTTCAGTAAGATGTTTTTTTAGCTGTTTATTAATTAAGGTATATATTTCATCAAGGTCATCATTAGACGCTTTTTGTAAAAAAAGATTTAAAAAACAATCATCAGAAAACTTCTGAAGATATACCATCAAGGTTTCTTCATCCGATTTTCTATCCATTCCGAATGCACCTATTCCTGAATAATTTTCAACAAAGTTATGTGAATGTTTTGCCATAAATATTATTACCAATTTAGTATTTGAAGTGTTGCATAAATTAATGTATATATAACTTGTCATGGTGAGTAATACGCCACAATGGAAAATGAAAGTCCTTATAATACAGCATTTTGATGGACTTTCATATACCCACCATGGCGGATAGTACGCCACAATAAAAAATGAAAGTTTTTATAATACAATTTTTCTATGGACTTTTATATAAAACCACCATGACGGAATTAATTGTCACAATAAAACATGAAAGTCTTTACAATATAGTTTTTTCAAGGACTTTCATATAAATATGTAAAGATGTCTATATACTTGAATAGTATAAAAAAGCAAGCACCACCTGAAATTAAATTTTATTTGGAGTTATAAAATTGAGATATGGATATTTTAAAAGTTTAGATGGTCTCTCAATACGTTATGGAATTTGGGAAACCGAGCATGATATACCAAAGGGAATTATTATTCTACTTGGTGGAAGAGCTGAATATTTAGAAAAACATCTTGAAACGGTCGATGATTTAACTTCAAGAGGGTTTAACGTATATGGTATGGATTGGCGTGGTCAAGGACTTTCAACAAGGGTATTGAAAAATAGAAAAAAAGGGTTTGTTGGAAGTTATGACGAATATGTAAAAGATTTATACTGTTTATTTAATATTATATCTGAATGCAATACAGACCCTGAAATTCCTGTAATTTTTATTGCTCACTCTATGGGTGGGCATATATGTTTAAGATTTCTCCATGATCATCCAAATTTAATTAATAAGGCAGTACTTGTATCACCAATGATCGATATTTTTTCACTCTCTTTTGCAGATCGTGCAATAAGAAAGATTGTAAATTTTGCTATGGCAACCGGATTTAAAGAAGCCTATGTCATTGGAAAGGGTGATAAAGATCAAAGTCGTATGAAATTTGAAGGGAACCCCCTTACATCTGACTATACACGATTTGAAAATAGAATACGTGATATTCAACAAAATCCTGATCTTGCCCTTGGAGGAGTAACTTATGGATGGTTAAATGCAACATTTCAATCTATTGACTTAATCGCAAGTTCAGGATATGTTGAGAAAATAAATACTCCTGTTCTTTGTATAAGTGCTTCAAATGATAAGGTTGTATCTGTTAAGGCACAGTTGGAAATTTGTTCTCGTTTGCCTGATTATCGCTTTATTTCAATTAATGGAGCCCTCCATGAGGTTCTCCATGAAAAAGAACCTTTTAGATTGAAATTTTTAAATGAATTTGATAAGTTTGTTAAGGAGTGAAGACAAAATAATTTAAGAGGAGAAACCATGCAAGTACTTCAAGATATGTATGAACGTATGATTAAAAATATGGGGGTTCCAGACCTTAAAATTCCGTTTACGGCTGTTAAATTTTATAAACAACAAGAGCATATCCCGAAAGAAGTTTTAAAATATTGTATTAAAGATCTGACAGTTACAAGTTGTCAGGCTGACAGACAAGCCTCTCTTGGGGATGCAATTTGCCTGACTAAGGAAACAATCGGATGTGTTGCAGCCGCAATTTCATTTGGTCTTGTGGATCAACAAAGTGATAAGCCCATTTCAGATTCAACTGTTTACACAGATATTATGAAACAGCAATCAGGAAAGGAGAATGTTTTTACTCCTCCGACTCCGAAAAATTTTACTGATGGAATTGTATATGCTTGTAAAGATGCCAGTAAAAGTGATTTTGCTCTTTTTGGCAAGGATGATGCCGGCAGATATAAAGATGTTGCCACTGCGAAGAATGCCATTAAAAGTATGTCCGCAATTCAACCGGCAGATACAGCAGCCGTCTTTTTTTACTCTTATGCCTTTAATGAGTTGGATGTTATTCCGGATGTTATTGTATTAAGTGTTCGGCCAGTTGAATTAACTCGTATAATTCAAGCATATCAATATAATACAGGCAAAAGAGTAGATGCTAATATGGGTGGGTTGCGTGTGGTGAATTCAGATCTGATTGTCAGGCCGTATCTTACAGGAAAGATTAATATTTCCACCTATTGTCTTGGAGCAAGGCTTATTGCAAAATACGATGGTAATCGTTTGGGGATTGGCATTCCATATAGGGAATTTCAGGAAATAGCACAAGGAATGGAAGATTCACGAACCGGATTTCCTTTTCATATGTATCCTGGAGCATAAAAATTTACTTTAAGGGTTCACTAATTAATAAACTCTCTGATTATGAAAGAAGATTATGCTTAATAATTATATAAAAACATTTATCTATCAACTGGCACGGAGAACAGGTACAATATTAACAACAAGGCATTGGACTGTTTTAGAGTTTACCTATAAATATTATGAAAAAAATCAGGTTGGTCCCCTATATGATAATATTGAACGTAATACCGGTTTAACAAAGACGGATATTGATGCACTTTTTCCACACGGTATTAATTCTGTTTATACATGGGTTGATATTCCTATTCATTCAGTAAACGATATTTGCAAACCTGTTGCAGATGTTCGTGTTGATGATTTTAGAGAAGTTTTTTTTGATAATAACGGTACAACGGCTATCAGGGATGAAGTTGCAAAAATATTAGCCGATTATGCTACAGGTAAATATGGATTTGCAAATCCCTCAAGTAGTACAACTATTGGTAAAGATGCGTTTAAACTTGTAGAGACAGCAAGACGGCAAATAGCTGATTGTTTGGGCGTAAAACCTATGGAAATTATTTTCACGGGTTCAGGTTCAGAAGCAAATAATTATGCTATTAAGGGTATTGCCATAAAATATCACCAGACCAGAGGGCATATTATTACTACCCAGATAGAGCACCCATCTGTTTTGGAAGCAGTGCAATTTCTTGGAATGATAGGGTATGAAGTTACTTTTATTGATGTAAACAAAAAGGGACAGGTCCTTGTTGAAACAGTGGAAGAAGCTTTGCGTTATGATACAATATTGGTATCTGTAATGGCTGTCAATAACGAGATAACTGCACATAAAATTTATGGTCCCAAAGGTATCGGGGCATTATTTTTAGATGAAGATATATCGCTTATACCACTTATTCACGGGGGAGGGCAGGAGTTTTCAAAACGTGCCGGTACGGAAAATGTTGGTCATATTATGGCATTTGGAAAGGCAGCTGTTCTTGCTCATAAGGAAATGCAATTTGAGATGAAACGCTTAACAGAGCTCCGTGATTATTTTCTTGAAAAACTTGAGCAATTAGTTCCAGATTATATTATTAATGGAACAATGAAAGAGAGAATTCCAACCAATCTCAGTGTTGGTTTTAAAAATATTGATAGCGGCGCATTACTTTTAAGTCTTAATCAGATAGGGGTTTATGTGTCATCAGGTTCAGCATGCAGTGCAGGAAGTCGGGAAGCTTCTCAAACAATAATGGCACTTGGTATAGATATGAATCTTTATGGAACCATCCGCTTTAGTTTTGGCCTTTGGTCCACCAAAGAAGATGTGGATTATCTTTTTAAATATCTTCCTGATATAATTAAACAGATACGAAATGATATCGATTAAATACCTATAAATCGTTACATAATCTCACACTACGTTATCAGTAACGTATGCTATATTTTATATGAAAGTCCATAGAAAAGCTGTATTTTAAAGATTTTCATTTTTTGTTGTGCCGTATTATCCGCCATGGCAAGTTATACATCTTATCTATATTTTTTCTTCTTTATTATGAAATTAATTATATGGGTTCAATTGTTTCTATCTAACTTTTACTACGCGAAACCCAAGGGTATTTAATTTCATACCTGCTCTGTAATAATAACGGCTGGCACTGCGACACATTCTTGCACTTGCTTGAAAACTGCCACCTCTTATAACCTTTCGATTCCCTTTTTTATTTAACGGATTTACAATATTATCAACATATGTGTCAGTTATAACACCTACTTCTCCAGTTAACATACTTCTCCAGCCACACGAGTCGAGACACCATTCTTGCAAGTTGCCGTGCATTCCATAAACACCCCATGCGTTAGGATGTTTTGTTGTTACCGGATTTGGACTTCTGTTTCCCTTGGGGTCAAATTTACCAGAGTTGCCACAATACCATGCAATTATATCAAGATTTTTATCATATCCGCATGTTAAAGAAGTTATACGTCCATTTGCAAATGCAGTAGAACTTCTTGCCCTACATGCATATTCCCACTCTGCTTCTGTTGGTAGTCGATATTTATTGGTGTGTTCAAGAGCATTAAGTTTTTTAATAAATTTCTGGCAATGTTTATAAATACACTATACCCTACTTTAATTATTAAATGCAAATAATGAAATGCTTGTTTTCATATTTTAATTTGATTTATAGTAAAATTGCTGATATGCAAAAGAGTAACTGTATAATTTGCGTAAGCGTTCACAATACCTCATCTTCGCATAAACAGCTTGTCATATATAGGACAACTATTATATGATAAGCTGTTTATACGAATATAAGGCACTTGTGAACGTTTACAAATGTGAGATTACCAAAAAATCACATTTCTTGTTCGTGAACGGTTACTAATTTGCTATGATAAATGGTGCGTCACAACAAAAAATGAAAGTTTTTATAACCACCATGGTGGATGCCCACCACAACAAAAAATGAAAGTCTTTATGATACAACGTTTCTATGGACTTTCATATAAAATACATAGAGGTTACTATGAGTGATAAAAATATAAATCCCGCATCAAAAATTGAAATTGATTTTACAAGAGACAAAGAGATGGAAAAATTTAGTAAGGGTAAAAAACAGAATAAAGTAAAAAAAAGGTCAAAAGGCAAGAGTTCAGAAAAACCTTTTATTCTTATCGGATTAATAATTATTATTTTAATTTTTGCGATACTCTTTTTTATACCCGGAATGGGAACAAAATTTGATGCCGGTAAAATAAAAATACTTGAAAATAGAGTATCTGTTTTGGAAAAAAAACTTGCAAGTAATGGTGACCTTATAAATAAAATCAAATTTCTTGAAAATCAGGGAGGAGAATCTGAACTTTCATTAGAAAGAATTGAAAAACGGGTTGTAGAATTATCGTCGAAAATAATTCGTGCATCAGGAAATGTTGATTTGATTTTATCTAAGAGTAAACAAAATGGGGTTAATTGGGGAAAAACTGAAACAGTTAAAAAAAGTACTAAAAAAACCAAGACTAAGAAAATTAAAAAAGAGGGAAAAAAGAAAATACCATCGCAAAAAGTGGAAAAAAAGAGAGTTGATAAAACTTTAGAAATTAACAGGGTCTTTTCTTCCAGGTGCAAGCTCAACACCGGAGCTTATATCCACCGCATCGAACTTGCATAAATGTATGGCTTTTGCAATATTATCAGGAGAGAGTCCTCCGGCAAGAATAACAGGATGCGTGGTATCTAAATCACCAGCTTTCGACCAGTCCCATTGACGAGCATTTCCACCGGGAAGTTTTCCTGAACCACACTCTAAAAGAAATGCTGAAGGATTATATAACTTAGCCATATGCAACATAGGTTCTTTTTTTAAAAAAAGTGCTTTAAATACTTTTATATTTCTATCCATTAATTTTTTTACCATTAAAGCTGGTTCATTACCGTGAAGCTGTACTGCTGTAAGTCCGCATTTCTCAACTTTATTTAAAATAAAATCTAATGTTTCATCTACAAAAACACCAACAGACGCTACGTTATCTGGAAGAGCATCGGCAATTATTTTTGCTTTTTTTTCTGAAACATTGCGGGGGCTTCTATGATAGAAAACAAGCCCTATGGCATCTGCCCCAAGCTGAACACAGGAGAGTGCCTCATCAACTTTGGTAAGTCCGCAAATTTTTACTTGAAGTTTTTTTTTCATATTATATAAAAATCTCCTTATTCCTTATAACTTGCCACAGCGGATGATACGCCATAACAAAAAATGAAAGTCTTTATAATATAGCTTTTTTATGGACTTTCATATAAAAATATTAGGGTTTAATTTTTACCTTTAAATTTGGGATCTATTAATTCTGCTCTTGTTTCGGCTTCATTCAAATTTTTACCTTTAAATTTGGGATCTATTAATTCTGCTCTTGTTTCGGCTTCATTCATCTGATTTATCCCGGCTTTTAAGTAATTTTCTTTCTATATCTTCGAGCTGTCTCAGGTCTTCTTTATCTGCTTCTAATGCCTTCGCTTTTTTTCTTTTGTTATCAAAATCCTTATATCGATCTTCGGAAATTTTCTTTGCTACTTCCGCCCTTACTTTTTCAGCATGAGTTAATAATTCCTGCTCATTAAACTCTAAAAAGGCATCAAGTTTTTCTGACCATTTCTCCATAGTAACGGTTTTTCTCTGACGAGCCTGCCTTTCTGCATAATCCAGATACATGGTAACAATTTCGTTCAGGTCTTTTATTTCATCAGCTTTCAGGTAAT
>NBLS01000065.1 GCA_002084385.1 Desulfobacteraceae bacterium 4572_19 | reverse complement strand
AACTATTATATGCCAAGCTGTTTATGCGAATATAAGGCACTTGTGAACGCTTACAAATGTGAGATTACCGAAAATTCACATTTCTTGTTCGTGAACAGTTACCATAAATCATTATCTTTATTTCGCACTTTGAGATTTACGACTGTAATGTTGAAGACTTTTTCCAATTTTATCTTTCCAGTTTTTCTGATGGTCAGTTTTACGTTCAATATATTTATAAATAATCAGTTTTACAATATCTTGAATTACCATCCAAACTAAATTATAGCCCCATACCAATGCTATTAACTGCCATGGTAGTTGCGGAATAACATCACCAACTCCAACGGCACAAAGAATAAGTGCAAAAATCTGTGTTCCCATTATTGCTCCAAATAATATTTTGGCAGGGTATGGTGGTTTAAAAAGAGACTCTTTTGATCTGGTAACAAATAAAAGGAGGTGTCCGCCCACAACAAGTTGAAGGAACATCATGGTTTGAATATGATCAGGATCTATCTTAACTCCCCATAGAACCTGATCAATATGCTGCATTCCAAAAAACAACAGTCCAAAAGTTTCAATAATTGCAAGCAGTCCGAGAATACATGATATGGAAAGAACTCTATCCATTTGCCAGCGAACAGGTTTAGGATCTATTCTGGTGTTGTCATAAGCAATTGTCATAATTGGTATATCGTCAAGAAGTGCCAGTATAATAATCATGGCGGAAGATATTGGTTTAAATGGTATTGTATGTCCTCCAATTTCAACCGTTGGAAAAAACATCATGGCAAGTACGACAAAAAACATAATATCAATTGTCATGGCAATTCGATAAATTGTATAACTCATCATTCGTTCAAAAATCTGACGAGCTATATTAATGGCATGAATTATTACACTTAAACCGGGAGCTGTAAGAATAAGTGCGGCAGCAGCTTGTGCAGCTTCTGTTGCTCCTGATACTGCAACTCCTGCATCAGCTTGTTTAAGTGCCGGTGCATCATTTACACCATCACCTGTCATTGCTACAATGTGTCCTCTCTCTTGAAGTGATTTTACTATGGCGTATTTATGTTCCGGAAATACACGTCCAAAGCCGTCTGCTTTTTCAATTGCCTGTGCAAGTTTCATTGGTACATGATCAGGATCAACTCCGCTAAATACATCAGCAGCAGCCTGAATATTGGTTCCCATACCTAATTGACGTGATATTTCAGCACCTATTGCAGTATCATCTCCGGTAATCATTTTTACATCAAGCCCATGCTCATGAGCCTGCTCAATTGTCTCTTTAGAATCATCACGGGGTGGGTCATACATTGGAATAACTCCAAGAAAATCCCAAGATTTATTAGCTGATTCTTCAGTTGATTTTGTATTGATAGAGCTTGCGACTCCAAGTGCCCTATATCCGTGAGCTGCAAAATCATTTACCTTGTCAGAAGCTTTGGTTTTATCAGCATCAGACATATTGCTCATATCGATAATTACCTGCGGTGCACCTTTTGTAAAATACAGTGTTTGCCCTTCCGCATTTGTAACCATTGCTTCGGTACGTTTACTGACAGGATCAAATGGAGTAAATTTTCCACGTTTATATTTATCGAGAATATTTTTATCAGTAAGGGATTCTATAATAGCAGAATCAATTGCATCTCCATCTTCTTCACGGCTTGCAATGGCTCCCCCAAGAATACACTCTTCTTTTGTTTTTGCAGAAAAAAGAACAGGTTCCGCTATTGTTAGTTGATTTTTAGTTAACGTTCCGGTTTTATCCGAGCATAAAATATCAACACCAGCCATCTCTTCAATAGCCTGCAATCTTGATACAATTGCTTTCTTTTTAGACATGGCAAGAGCACCCAGTGCCATAGTAACAGATAATACCGCCGGCATAGCCACAGGAATAGATGCAATTGCAAGTATAAGTACAAATTTAGCAAGATCCAAAATATCATTGATGCCAATTGCTCCGGCATAGTGATCTCGATAAAGGGCAATTGCTACTAATACTGCACAAAGTGCCAACGATAAAAGAATAAGAAAGTTACCAATTCGCATAACCGCTTGTTGGAAATGGGATTCAGCACCAGCTCCTGCAACAAGTTTTGCAGTACGTCCAAAAAAAGTATGTTCGCCGGTTGCAGCAACAAGTGCTATCATCTCTCCTTGTTTGGCAATGGAACCGGAATAAACCAAATCACCTGTTTTTTTATCAACAGGAAGAGACTCACCGGTAAGTGCTGCCTGATCAATTTTTATATAATCGCCTTCAATAAGTTTAGCATCTGCCGGAATAACATCACCGAGACGAATTTTTATTACATCCCCAGGTACAAGAAGAACTGCGTCAATTTCAGCCCATTGACCATCACGAAGACAACGTGCCTTAGGTGCCAGCCCTTTTTTAAGAGCATCCAATGCATTAGATGCCTTATGTTCTTCCCAAAAGCCGATAAGCCCATTGAATATCAGCATAATCATTATAATAATAAAGTCAGGGACATCTCTTGCGATAATAGAAAGAATCGCCGCAATTTCTATCATCCATGGAATTGGACCCCAGAAATATTTTAAAAAATCAAGCAGGGGATTTTTTTTAACCTCTGTAAGTGCATTGGGACCTAAATCATTTAAACGATTTTGTGCCTCATTGCCCGACAATCCGTTAGCACTGGTCTCTAACTGTTTGAGCAATTCATCCGGACTAAGTTTTTCCGCCGCATCACTGTCTGTTTGTTTAATGGCCATTAGAACTTGTCTCCTTGCTGTCAATGTAAAGGGTTTAAAAAAAATGCAAGAGTTACAAATGTTTTATACTTATACAAATAACATATATAGAGGAAACTGTTATGCACCATATTTATTTGTATGAATATAAAGCAGTTGTAAATGCTTACAAAACATAAAATTACTAAAAACCTATATTATCTTTGGACATTGGCATAATATGTGTTACTTAGCAAGAGGAAATTATATTATACTTTGTTAATGATAGTTTGTAACCATTCACGACCAAGAAATGTGTTTTTTCGATAATCTCACATTTGTAAGCGTTCACAAGTGCCTTATATTCGCATAAACAGCTTGGCATATAATAGTTATCCTATATATGATAAGCTGTTTATGCGAAGATGAGGTGCTTGTGAACGCTTACGATAGTTTTTATAAATGATTACATGTATTAAGGAAAAAAAATGAATTCTGCAATAGAGCCTCTACAAACAGTTGATTTGCCACAATCAGTAAATTTATCACAGAGAATAAATTCGGCACAAACTGAAGATTTACCACCGACAAGTCACTCTGCACGGACAATAGAACCCGCACACTATTTTCTTCTCGCAATTCTTTTTATAACGATGTTTTCTTGCTACACCATGATTAAACCATATTTAAATCCAATTATTTTTGCATTTATTCTTTCTATTGTTTTTTTTCCTATTCATGAAAAAATTGAGACTCTTATGAAAGGTAAAAAAAATAAAGCAGCATTATTATCATGTACTCTTTTAACTTTTGTTGTTGTTATACCTGTGGTGTTTATATTGATATTAGTTATTCAGGAAGGTGTCCGCTCTTTTACCTCAATGTATGACTGGTTTGCTGCCGGAAATATTGAAGGTGTGTTAAAGATGCCTTTTGTGGTAAAAATTAAAACTTTTTTTGAATCGTATCTTCCTGAATTTCAAAAATTATTCCCGGATTTTGATATAAAAAGCCTTGAACTGCGTACTACATTACTTAAATACTCTTCAATGGCCGGCCAGAAATTAATTAGTCAAAGTGGTAATATTATCGGAAATATATCAGCTCTTATATTAAGTTTTTTTCTTATGATTTTTGTTTTCTTTTTTGTAGTAAGGGATTACAAGAAAATTTTTAAGACTATATTCCATTTAATTCCCCTTTCAACAAGTTATGAAAAAAAAATTTTAAATAAAATTAAAGATGTTTCCAAATCTGTAATTCTTGGAACTCTTGTTACGGCAGTTGCACAAGGGGTAGCAGGTGGAATTGCATTCTGGATAGTTGGAATTCCTGCTTTTTTCTGGGGAACTATTATTGCCTTTGCATCTTTAATTCCCCTTGTTGGCACTGCAATAATTTGGGTGCCGGCAGCTATTTATCTTTTTATTTCAGGACATTGGGGGCATGGAATTTTTTTATGTCTCTGGTGCATTATTATTGTAGGCATGATCGATAATATTGTCCGCCCTCTTTTTATGCAAGGTGCTGCTAATATGAGTACAGTATTAATCTTTTTTGCACTTCTCGGAGGACTTAAGCAATTTGGATTGATTGGATTGCTATATGGCCCTCTTATTTTTGGCCTTGCAATTGTGTTATTGTATCTTTACAACCAGGAATTTGATTCATTTCTAAATCATCAGGACAAATCTTAAATTACATAAGAATCTTCATAAATGCTATAAATTATCAGATAATTAATTTATGTAACGTTTATGCCAACTATTATATGCCAAGCTGTTTATGCGAATATAAGGCACTTGTGAACGCTTACAAATGTGAGATTACTGAAAAATCACATTTCTTGGTCGTGAACGGTTACGATACATCTAATGATTGATTATTCGGGAACGGGACGTAAAGGAAATTCCTTGCTGTGATTTGGTGCTGATCATTATCGACTCTATAATCGGCGTTGAAATTATATCTTGTGAACTCCATTTTATAATAAAGTTTGCTCCTGAACCGCCGGTTTTACTATCTTCCATTATTACGTATCGAATTGATGCCATGGGTGCTATGGTAATTGGTTTTTCAATATATTTTTTTATAAGTTTTCCGTGTGAATCATAATAATCTGCAATACTTACGGTCATGGCATCTTCAGGATCAGTATTTCTTATACTAACAGTTACTGCAAGATAAATTGGTTTTTCCCTATTGCCGGAATAGATATGAGAATAAACAGGTACGTAAGTGTTTTGTGAACTTTGAGTGAAGCCTATTTAACAGCTTGCCACGGCGGTAAGCGTTCACAAGCACCTCATCTTCGCATAAACAGCTTGTCATATATAGGACAAAACTATTATATGCCAAGCTGTTTATACGAATATAAGGCACTTGTGAACGCTTACAAATGTGAGATTACCGAAAAATCACATTTCTTGTTCGTGAACGGTTACAAAAAATGAAAGTCTTTGCAATATAGCTTTTCTATGAACTTTCATATAAACTCACTAAACAATCTACATACTTTAACCCCATAGCTTAATGAATTAAGAATGTCAATTGGTTTTTAAAAAATTGGATATAAATATTATTAATATTATTATTGACGATTATTGAAATTAATGATAGGTTAGATTATTTAAAAGAGTTAAGGGTTCACAAAGAAAATAACTTGCCATGGTGAATGATACGCCACAACAAAAAATGGTAAGCGTTCACAAGCACCTCATCTTCGCATAAATAGCTTGTCATATATAGGACAACTATTATATGACAAGCTGTTTATGCAAATATAAGGCACTTGTGAACGCTTACAAATGTGAGATTACCGAAAAATCACATTTCTTGTTCGTGAACGGTTACAAAAAATGAAAGTCTTTATAATATAGCTTTTCTATGGACTTTCATATAAAAAATCAGATTTAATTTATGGAGGGTGTAAATGATAAGGTATAAAGAGTTAGGCCTTGTAAATACGAAAGATATGTTTAAAAAGGCAATGGATGGACAATATGCAGTTCCGGCATATAATTTTAGTAATATGGAACAATTGCAGGCAATTATTCAGGCATGTGTTGAAACCAGTTCGCCTGTAATTATTCAAGTATCAAACGGAGCAAGGCAATATGCCAATAGTGATTTTTTACACCATCTGGCGGCAGGAGCGGTGCAGTATGCCAAAAATCATGGAAAGGAAATTCCAATAGCACTTAATCTTGATCATGGTGCAGATTTTAAAGTTTGTAAAGATTGTATTGATAATGGTTTTTCTTCTATTATGATAGACGGCTCCCATTTACCTTATGATGAAAATATTGCTCTTACACGTAAAGTAGTTGAATATGCACATAAATTTGATGTTTCCGTTGAAGGAGAACTCGGTGTTCTTGCAGGTGTAGAAGATGAGGTTACTGCAGAAACTTCATCATATACAAAGCCCCATGAAGTTATAGATTTTGTTAACAGAACAGGCGTTGATTCCCTTGCGATAAGTATTGGTACATCCCATGGTGCAAATAAATTTACCGTGGAACAGTGTACCAAAGATAAAGACGGCATTCTTGTACCGCCTCCACTCAGATTTGATATTCTTGCAGAAATTGAAAAAAAACTTCCAGGATTCCCCATTGTTCTTCATGGATCATCTTCGGTGCCCCACGATAAGGTGAAAATAATTAATAAATTTGGAGGAGATGTAAAGGATGCTATAGGCATTCCTGAGTCACAACTTAGACAAGCTGTAAAATCTGCTGTATGCAAAGTTAATATTGATTCCGATGGACGTATTGTAATGACAGCTTCCATCAGACAATTTTTGGTTGAAAATCCAGATAAATTTGATCCTCGTCAATATCTTGGACCTGCCAGAGATGCTCTTAAAGAGATGTATATGCATAAAAATATTACAGTTTTAAATTCGGCAAATAAAGCATAAATAAAAATCCCGGCATTTTTATATGAAAGTCCCTGAAAACGCTGTATTAAAAAGACTTTTATTTTTCGTTGTGGTCATTTTATTGGCAGTAGCAGTAATGTTTATTTTTGCAATTATTTCCAAAGGAAAGGAAATTAACAAAAAGAGAACTGACGCTGTAAAAAATGAACAGCCCCTTGTTAATGTTGTAACAATGACGCTTATACCAAGAACTATTCGTGACCGTATAAGTCTGCCTGGAATTATTAAAGCGTGGGTAGAGCTGGAGGTTATAACTGAAGTTGAAGGGATTGTTTTAAAAAAAGAGATAAAAGAAGGAGACACAATAAATCAGGGTGATGTGCTTATAGTTATAGACGCAAGTAAATATAAAAACAGATATAAATCAGCAAAAGCATCTTATGACTCCGCCCTTGCGACTAAAAAAAGACTTGCAAAATTATTTAAAAATGATCTTGCAAGTCGAGCTGATATGGATACTATAAATGCAAGTGTTGAAACAAATAAGGCTTCCTTAGATAATGCAGCTCTTGATCTTAATAAATGTGTTGTAAAAGCTCCTGTTTCCGGAGTGATAAATCAAAT
>NBLS01000002.1 GCA_002084385.1 Desulfobacteraceae bacterium 4572_19 | reverse complement strand
TAGGGTTGCGGTGTATTGTCCAGGTACATTGTACATGTTAGTTACATACTTCAAATTTTCTCCTCCTTGTGAATTGACATCACCAAAATTCCAGTTGTAGGTTATATTTGCAGGCAAGTCATCACCTGTGCTACCTGTGAAAGTGAAATATGTGGTTTGTTGCCATTCATGGGGAGCGTTATGGGAAAATGTGGCGGTTGGCGAACTTGGTCTGAGGTAGGTGAGGACTAGGCGTGGGGTGAGGGATTGGGTGATGACATCCCAGCGATGAGCATCGACCCGCCAACCAATTCTATCGGGATAAGGAGAACCTGCCATCATAAAACCATAATTTGGTAATAATCCCTGTTGTTGAGCAGTGATAATATCGGTTACATCCCATTCATACCAACCCACTTGTGGAAAAACTGTTTGAGAAACAGAAAATGCTGTGTTATATGCGGGTAGATTTTGCCATTTATTTTCATTTACCACATCTTGCAAACTATTCATATCCCATGGTTCAATTAGAGGATATAAAGCAAATTCCTGTCCTTGACTAGGAACTCCTTGAGTATCATACCATTGATAAATATACAACTGTAATTTAACTTTTTCAATGGTAAGAATGTTGGTGGGTAATATTATAGGGGACGAAATAAACCCACGATAGAAAATATTGTATACTTCATTTACATCAGTTGAACTACGTATTTGTTGGTAACAAGGTACTTGATTTCCATGTTCCACCTGATAATAAGGTGGAGAATAGCTATACGCCCCAAATCGTAAGTCAGGACATAATACAACTCCCTTACCTGTGTTCATGAGACTAGCACTTTTGCCCCACCTGCCACTGTAGCTTTGAGCAAATGTAATACTTTCAGTAATGAGTTCTGTATCAAGTGCCGAACGTGAGTCAGATGCGGAAATGACAGCTATTTGTTGCTTGGCGGTTATTTGCTTTTGTTGAGGTAGCAAGGCAAACAAAGCTAGTGCTAATAAAACACTAGCAATAAATAGCGGCGATAAGATGGTGGCATGTTTGTTGTTTATTATGATTTGCCTCCAATGGCACTCTCTTGTTTTATTGGCTCTTCTAAGTCTACGTTAACATTAGTAATTTCGGGTGTTAGCTTTGGGCTAGGGATTACTATAGGAGGGGTAATATTTTCAGGTATTAAATTTTGACCGTTACTTGCTTCAGATGACGGGTCTGAACTTGTAGTTGGTTGGTCATTAATTAATGCATTAACATTATCTCGTATCTCATCTACAAAAACATTCCAACGTTCCATAGTAGTAATACTAAAATATCGCATGATTAATGTTGCACCTAGAATAATTAAAGGAAGTTGAATAAATAGCGCCAATAAAAAACTGTTATACTCTAAAGGGTAACGGGGAATAGGATAATACGAATTGAAAATGTAATATGTCACCCATTCGTTGGAAATGTAATATCCAAGTTCAATGAGGCCCTTAGCAACATCTGAATTAATAAGTTCAGGTAAAGCAAAAATCGAACCAATTGCTACACCCAGTATGGCGATAACAGCTTGAAAATCTCTTTCATTCTTATTACGTTTTATATTAAGTATCGTGTTAAGATCATTCGTTACTGTGTTTGATACATTTATTGATTGTTGACCTTTGTTAATTAAAATGTCCAACCCTTCCAAAAAATGGTTAGTATTTTTTTGATGTTCACTTAATATTCCTTCTGCAATGGTATTGCCGTCGACAAGACGTTGTAATTTAACGGATTGTTGTTTCAAACTCGAAGATAAACTATTTAAGTAAGGAATGGAATGAGTAGATACCTTGGTTGTATTTTCCTTAAGTTTTCCAATATCTTTAATATGTTCTGGAGTTAGTTCATTTTTTTCAACTTTAGATAATAATGTCTGAGATATTAATTCAAGTTCTCCAAAAAGTTCTTCATTTTTACTTCCTGTATACTGGCGAGCAAGATAATAACTCTTATGAGCTATCATATCTTGTTCGTTGAGTGCTCCATTCTGAATTACGTACTTTATTACATCTGATATAGTCTCTGGATAAGCAATAACAAGATAAACCATAGATGCTTGGAGATAATATCCTCGTGGTATGTCAACCAGCCATATCCAACCTTGATCAGCATTACCTTTAGTGATAGTGTCATGAATGATAGGTTCATTATAAACTTTTGACTCAGTATCTAGCGAACGGACATGTGGGTACCATTCTCTTAATGGTAAATCTTTCAAGGGTAATTTTTTGTTCAGTGTAGCCAGGTAAGTTAAGGTATAACCAAAGAAATGTTCTTTAGGAAACCATGATTCTTGTAATTCATCTAATTTACCTATTAATTTTGCACGAATATTTTGCCATGCGGTTATTCCCTGTTTATCATCTTCAATTATCAACTGAACCACTTGGGAATCATTAGATATATCTATAGGTTCTTTGTACAATAAAAATTTTTTGTTTTCAGATATAAAATAATTTTGTTTGGTAACAGCTAAACTGAATGTGTTTTTTATCTTATCTATTAGATCAGTCATTTCTCCTTTTTTAACAAAAAAAGAAACTACTAATTTAGCTTTTTCCAACATAATTTGCGAATTTTCATTGGAATTTGTAGGTTGAGTAGGTACTATCATTTTTAATCTTCCTATTGGCTTGTGGTGCTGACTGATATTTAGTTGTAATATTTATTAGGTAGGAATACCGAACTACAATTCCTATTATCCAAAAAATTTAGAAGCTATGTAGCAATTCCTGATACAGAGGCTATACGTGTTAAGGCTAAAAATTGTGCGGTTTTCCATAATTAAACCACAATCTTTATCCTTACTTAATATATTGGAGCAACAAAGCTTACTTTAACATGTCAAAGCAAGAAACTATGAGTTGCTTTAACTCACACGGGATAACGGTCAGACAAGAAAGGTTTTCGAAAACCTTTCTTGTCTTGACCACAGAAGCTTTGATGCTCCTTACACTACCAACCATACCAAAATGGAAATTACTACTTCTTATAGTTTACCACATCATTATTTTTTTGGCTAGTTTAGGTTATTAGAATTTTTGTTTTGTAAACAATGGTTATTTAGGATTTTTAACTTGCACTCACGATTCCTTCTTTATTAACTTCCATCTGAAGCAAGTTACTCATTACTTCTCTCCGTGTCTTATCTATTTTGTCTCCCAGATAAGGTACTGAGTTCTCTATCAGAGCAAGTTTATCTTGAAGTGTTCGTTTATCATCAGGAATATCAAGAATAGAACCCAAATCTTCTTCCAAGTTTAAAAGAGTTCTATTCTCTTCTCCTATGAACAAGTAATCGTTCCATACAGGACTCTGTATCTTTAGATCAGAAATAGCTGTATTAATATTATTTGTCCAATCAAAAAAGGTTTTTTCGGCGATATTAATATCAGTAATACCATTACTGGGAGGACGCTCAAATGAACCTAATTTTGTAAAAAACTTATTTAAACCTTCTACAAAATTAGCCCTCTCTGCATTAGTATCTAAATCATCTAAGGCATCACCAGCAAAGTCTTCTATTTGTTCCAATAAAGTAAAAATATCAAATGATTTATTCACTGCTTTGGTCAAATTACCTTGTGTCACATTAACCTCCATAAAAAACGACTAAAAGTTTAAAATAATTATATCACAATCAAAGAAAAAAAACAATTATGTTCTTTGTTTATAATTCAATGTTTGATGGGCTAAACCAGTAATCTGGAAAGCCCCCCAATAATATGGGTGATTCCAGTCTTCATCTTCTTTATTTCTAACAAACTGCATGGCTTTTTGTAAGGATTTTGCAAATGAATATCCTTTAGCAAGCAATTCATAATATTTACCAAAAAGAGCAAATGTTGCTTTACCATCAACAGACCACAAACTGCCACCGACTGACTTTGCTCCAGAAACCATAAAGGCTTGTTGTAAACTAACTAACTCGTTACTTCGACTCACATCTTTACGTCCGGTTACACATGCACCAAGGGTTGATAATTGATTTGATTCGAGATGAAGTTCAGTAATAATTTGCTGAATGGTAAAATAGCTTTCAGCAAGTACCAAGCCCGAAAAGTTTGGTTTATCTACGTCAAAACTACCGTGACAAGCAATGTGAAATAACGCATGCTTATTATTCCTTGTTGCTTGTATTACAGATTCAACAGTTGCATCAGAACCTAATATTTTTTCTGCTGTTTGGAAATAATCAAGATCAAGAATTCTTTGTGTACTAGCTATTACATCATGCAAATAACTTCTTCGGTTAGGATCTTTGCCTGGGTAAGCAACTGCTAAGAGAGGATAAAGAACATCATTATCTTGCTGATGAATATCATTATCTTGCTGATGAATATTATTATCTTGATACTTCCTCCAAAGATGCCAAAGCGAAGATAGATTTGGTGTAAAAGAAAGAATATATTCATCACTAAGATATTTATTAGATTGTTCATTAAAACAAATATTTAATGGTATTAAATATAGTTCGTTAGAAGGTGCTAAAATCAGTTTTTTGTATTTAGGTAAATTTAATGGTCTAATTAAGATGTCATAACATTCGGGTAAAATTTTTATAATAGCTTGATGGTTACCTTGTTTGTGTCCCTCAAAGTATTTGATACGTTTGAATACTCTCTCAAGGAATGCAGGGGTTATACCTGTAAGAGAAACATAACAAAATCCATCAGATTCAGGAGTAATAACAAATGCCCCCCATTCATTATTATGTTTTATATATTCAACTAGTACCGCATCAAGTTCTTTTGCTAACTCGATAGCCTGTGCTTTTGTTAAAGAAGGGGCTTTTTGTGTTGATATTAATCTAGGATGATTTTGGTAAACTATTTCCCATTTTTCCGTTAGTACTTTTTGTATCTCTTGGATTTCTTTAGGCATTTTTGTACCTTTTTGTCCAAATATTTGTAAAGTATTTTCTGTGGAAACACCTTTGCTACTTTTATCAAATAGGATATTCATTTTTTGACGCAATTCTTGAATAGGTTTGAGATCTTCCATTAGTGAATTCTGTTCATCAGTCAATTCTGATGTGTCCTTGCGAAGAACATCAAACAAATCAACCCTAGCCGATGCAAGCCTATCAACAAAAGCTCGTCCTTTACCAGCAACGGTATATTCGAAAGCTAAAGCCTCTCTATCATTTTCAGGCATGTCCTTGCTTTCCAAGCAACAATGAACTAAACGAGCATATAAATCAGCGTTTTCTTCGGATAGGTCACGCTTAGCTTCGGCATGATTGCTAAACCCCCGTATCTCATCTACCGCCTTATGAGCAGTTTCAAATACTTTGCGGGCATCATTGTACTTTTCCTGTTCATGTAAAATACGTCCTAGATGATAGGCGGCTTCTCTACATTTGTATGGGAATATATCTGGTTTAAGTTGAGTCAAGGCAGATTCATAATCAGCAATAGCTTGCGTCATTTCCTCTGACTCTTGATAAGCCAATCCCCGATAAACTAGAGTTACTGCCCATTGTATCGGCACAGTATTTTCTTGGAGTACTTCAAGTGCTTGAGTATAACACTCAATCGCCTGTGTAAAACTTTTCTGCCGATGGTAGGTATTTCCTAACGCATTTTGAAATATTCCCCATTTTTCATCATGAGGTATGTTCTCAAGATGGTCTTTCAAAAAGCCAATAACCATATCAGCATATTCGCTACCAAAATATCCCGAAGCAATTAGATTATACTGCACATCCGTAACATCATCAAGTTTGTTTAGACGGATATATTCTTGAATTGCCTTAAAATAATTATCAAGTGCTTTTTTTCGATTGTCAGCTAAGCTACCGACAATATGTTGCATGTAGGCAACACCTAAATTATTATAAACCGTTGCCATGCCAGCGGGATGATAGCCTTTATCATCTTTGATTTGTTTGTATACATCTAAAGCAGATTGATAATGTTCAATTGCCTTTTTGATATTCTCATGTCTATCTCCAATAGGTTTGCGTTCATAAGCCTGCCCTAATCCATTTTGAACGGCAGCCCATTCTTCAGGAAAGTCATCCTCGGTAAAGCCATGAATTTTTCCGTCGCCTTTCTCTGCCTCATGAAAATACTTAATTGCCTTATCTAATTTACCAGAATCAGCACTTGAGTCATTAAGCAAGCTATTGGCAAAATCAAGCCGTAGTTCAGCCCATAAGGCACGGTCTTTTTTATCTTCGGTCAGTGTGATAATGGACTTATCAGGTTCCCTTTTTTCAGGAGGTGGTACATCCTTTTTAGGTTCACTTTTGAGAAGTTCATCATCTACATGGTATACTTCTTTTCTTGTTTCTAATAGTTCTCTATAATTTTCTTTGTTAGACATTGTTAGCCTCCTTTTGGCATAAATTAACAAGCGAGTTTAATACCCATATTTCTTCTTTGTCAACGACAAGTTTTTCTTCTCGTTTAGTAACAAAAATATGCCATGCCTTTTCGAGTTCTTTACATACAGATTCTATTGAAGCCCCTTCCTTATGTAAAATCTCTCCTTGAACACGGTGTATTCTCCCTTCAATGAAAAAATATTCGTTTCTAGTATCATCTTCTAGAATCGAGTCAAATGTAGTTTTAGCAATTTTTACTTCTAATTTTGCATTGTCTAAATCATTATTCTTAAGTCTGATTTCTGCTAATCCCACATGAGTTCGTGCAATGCTACTAAGCGTAACAAATTTTTTATGCTTTTTTATAATTTCAAAAGATTCGTTAAATATTTTTGTAGCTTGTAATAACTTGTCTCTTGCTTTGATAGTATCATTGTCCTGTTCACATTTTCTTGCCCAACAAATGTACATATTTCCTAAGTATCCTCTAGTCATTACTTGATAATCATGTTCTCCTAGTGGAGTTAGATTTAAACACTCAATATAATCTTTTTCTGATTTTTCATATTCACCTATCGATTCATAAACAAACCCTCTTTGTTCCAAAGCAATATCTTTAAGTATATCTAGATTCAAATCAAACATCTTATTGGCATTTGTTAGTGCAAAATAAAACTCACCCTTCATAAATCCCCAACTAGTTAGCTCACTGTAGGTTCTTAACAAACCAAATAACTGTTGGTGGTCAGAGAAAACTTTTTCTGCGAGTGTAAAATATTCTTTGGCTTTTTCTAACTTATATACAAATCTTAAGTATGTCATTCCTAAATTAATTGAAATAGCAGCAACATTTAATTCATCATGTGTTTTCTCAAAAAGAGCTTTACTTAAAACCAGACAAGCTAGAGCTTTTCTTCCTCTGCTAAATTCAAAATAATGTCCCCATATATAACGAAGTATATTTGCCATTTTGTGCCAGTATGATTCAGGCACTTTTACTAACATGTCATTTAACATGTCATTCACATACTGCTCGTTGTCTATATCTTCAACTTTCATAGAATCTATTTCATCTAAGTCAAACTTTGGTATTAATTTTAAGTCTGAAACCAAAATAGAAAGTGCTTGCTGAATATTCTTGATACTTTCTTCATTTTTAGAGATTGACTGAACAGAAGCTAACAAAGCTAGTGCTTGAGCTTTTTCTAGCAGTGAATCATTATCCTCATCGCCAATTATTTCTAACGCCTGTTTCAAAACTTTTATCGCTTTTTGGTTGTCTTCTAATCTTCCTCGTAAGTGATAAAAGCGTCCCTGATTAAACAACCATTTGGAATGTTTTGTTAAGATATATAAGTCTCGGTAACTTCGTAATGTAATATCATCATCTTCAAATTTTGTTAATTGAAGCCCTGTTTCTGCCCGCTTTTCTAAAAGTGGTTGCCATAAGTGAGGTAACGTCTTATCATTAAAATTATTATCAGCAATAGCCATTAAATATTCTTGTCTTCGTGGACATCGTAAAATTTTCTTACTATGTTTGATAAAAATATCTGCTGACCTTGTGAAGTCTTCAGATTTTTTTGAATATTTGGCTGATTTTTGGTAATGCAAGCCTGTTTCAAGCCAATCGCTGGCAATATCGTTTTTATCTCGTTGCTCTTTTTTCGCTCGTTCTTCATACAGCTCAGCCAAATCAATATGATATTGCGGATAGTTTTTATATTCAGCTATCTTGCGGATAAACTCTCGCAATTTAACATGAACTAAATCAAACGATGTTTCTTCATGTAAAGATTGTAAAAGACCAATCCTAGCCAAATCATTTAGCGTATCTTCAGTAACAGTAATACCATATTTTTCAAAATGTTTGACAAAACTTTGTTCTTCTGCACCATCTAAAAAAGCAAAACGAATTAATAGTTCCTTATGTTCATCTTTTACAACATGTTTCCATATATGTTCTAAACAAATTTCGGTTAATCTTGGAATATCATTTGTTTTAGGGTCTTTCAAAATTTGTATAGCTTCATCCACTGTACTGTTCACAGCAATAATTCTCAACAAAATGAGAAGCAATGGATGCCCTTTGGTATATTGTTCAATTGTTTCTATTTGTTCATTTGTAAGGTCGATTTCTTTAAATATATCCTTGATTTCACTGGTAGTTAAACCAGGCAGTGTAACTGTATTCTCAAATTTGTTATCCTGCCAACCGATAGGAAAACTTCGCCCAGTTAGTAATAGTTGATATTTGGAATCTGCTGGTTTATCATGAACTAACCAGTGTGTTATTCGTTCAGTTAATGATCCTTGTATAGATAATTTTTGCAAATCATCAAACCACAAAAAACATTCAAGGTTACGCAAATCATTGCCCAAAACAATGGCTAATGTCTCAACACGTTCTTCTTTCCATTTTACAACTTTATCTTGACGTTGTGTAAGGTATTGTTGTAATTCTGTTTTTCCATGATTAACCAAAAATTGAGCTAAAGCATTTAGAAACTCCTCGCCCTCATCGGCAGTTTTACGACGAAATACATACGGGAATATTGGAAGTTCGGAGTCTTCATTGAGAGTATCAATGACTTTATTACCAAGATATGTTTTTCCCCAACCAGCTTTAGCAATAACTAAAGATAGTTGGCGACCTATTAATTTTTTGGCTAAGTCTTCTCGTGTTTCTATATTTTGTGAATTGTTCATAAAAACTATTGTCCTTTAAACACTAATTTAAGTATATAGCACGATTCTTATTCAATAATGCAAATCATGCTATAGCCTTAAATTTTGCGTTCTGACTGCTTGCTAAGTAGGAGGGCGTGCCAAAATGGCATGCCCCTACTATAATGTGATCTAGGGGCGACCACAAGGGTACGCCCCTACGTAATTTATTTGTCAAAACATGTATCACCTGGACTAGCAGGCGGTAAAGCAATCTCCCGTGTAATACTGTCGGAGACTTGTAGCTTTACAAAGAATGGATTAATATTTTCCTCTGGGTTAATCAGATTTTCAAAGGAAGTGTACACCCCTTCTAAAATGTTATATTCAAGACCTACAAAGTCTGTCATTGGGGTCGTGACTACAGTAAACACCTTTGAAACAGATAAATTTTGTCCCAAGTCGCCGATATAGCCATCAAAGGCAGGCACAATCTCACTATCGATAAAGATAGTTGGTGTAATTACTAAATCACCCACTGGTGTATTACTTTTATTAGTAATTGTTACTGTAAAGACTTCTTTATTTTCCATGCCAGTAATGAGTTTACACTCAGCAGGAAAAATGCCAGCCTTGATAGGTGAAGCCTCAACAGAGTACTCTAAACCCGTACCGAAAGCCTCTACTTTAGCAGGAATAGTATTTCCATATTGATCATGACCATTATAATCTTGATAGAAAAGTTTTGGCAAAATATCCAAACCTTGCGGCAATATACCAGGTTTAGTAGCAGTCATTATCATTTGAGATGCTAAGTGCAAATCAGTAAGAAAACCACCTTCATATCTAATGGGGAATTGCTCTATACCAGAGGTAATCTTAACCCAACGAATTTCATCATTGCCGCCTGTTAATCCAGTTTCGAGCAAAGCATAAGGCTCATGCTCAAAAATATTTCTGGCAGTCTCATAGTCCCGATTATCATTTGCTGTAATCAAGTCATCATGTGCGTTGGCACTGAGTACTCTTCCATCTGATATTGTGGTAGTACCAATAATATTATACATATCGATATTATTGGGAAAACGAGCAACAATACTAGGATTATAAGCAAAGCTATCTACTATCTTAACCAGACCTGCATTATCTTTAATTCCAAAGTGAAGGCTTGGTAATTGATGTGTCTTAACAGTATCATCACCAACATAACTATAAGTTGCCTTAATTGGTAACTCATATTCACGTCCTGTCCAACTATCAGGGAAGTAATGAGGTACGGTCAAGACGTAATGCCATACTACTCGTCCACCAGGTGGAATCAACGAGACATTCATAACTGACCGTTCCCTATGTGATAGGTCATCATGAGGTCTAGTCATGGTTAGTATAAATGGCTTTTCTATAGGTGGTGCATCAGCCATGATGTCTATTGATGGCATGAAATTGGTTATTACTTTACCAGTATCATTAACTACCTCCATATAGAATCGAAGACTTTCACCCTTACTAATGTCATTTGAGACAAATTGCCCATAATAACGACCACCAGAGGTAATAGTTATCTGCAATTCACCATCTGATTCGGTACGAATAGAAGTATCATCTACATCATAACGTGGACCGGGTGCTTCAACATGCCATATACAATAAACATTTGTTGCTGTATAGGTTGCCAAGCGACCTGGTGAACATACCTCTTCAAACTCAATATCGGCTGCCTCTGCCCATGGGACAATTGGATTTGACTTGAAGGTGTATAGACTAGACTTCTCACTATTAGGAGATGAAGTGTACTTTAATAGTACGCTGTCAATCAAGCGGACAGGTCCCTGATAAGGTCGGTCAGTGCTTGTATTCCTAGCAACCACTTCTAAGGAAATTCTATCACTTGGTTCAACACCACTACATTTTAGAGACATGTTAAATCCGTCTTGTGCAACAGTATCACATTGAGCAGATGAACTATTTGTATCGACACTCTTTATATAAGCATCATACCCACCCATTCCTGTAAATGATTCAATATCTAAGGTAGCAGAATATGGCTTTGTATAATTAGAATCACTAACGATAACGTCTACATTAAAGGTAGCCGTTTGCTCATTGGTATTCCACACTAAAGCAGAATGACCATTATTTATCATAGTATAAACAACATTAACTTCCAATGGTGTAGCACTCTCACCCGTTGGGTCGGCAGTTCCACGACTAGCAGGGAATATTTCATAATGTAAGCCGTCTTCTAAATCTACTTGGTGATAATTTGACCAAGCATCACGATATCTCATGGAAGATGTTACATCACTGGTAATTGTTACATTACTGGGCCAGTCTTTTATTCCTCCAATGTTGGTTAAAATACTAGCACTACAACCATCAGTTGGATTACTAGCACTACAATAATCGGTATCGGTTAAGGCACCAGTCAATTGAATCGTATTATCTTGTGGCACCGATTTAGCAAATGATATAGCTCTTTGCCCAATCTCCTGAACCTTTATGAAAAGTTTTGTGACTGTCTTTTTACTAAAGGCGGGAATTGCGCCGAAATCAAAGCGTAATACTAACAATGGAAAACCAATATCTACCGTATCACTACCGTGCCTTTTAATCTTAACCTGAGTTAGTAGTTTATCCCGTGAGGGAAAGAGACCATCCCTAGCTGTTGGACTATATTCATCACCAAAAGATGGTTTATCAAAGTCACCAATGGTATAGGAGTAAGGTACAGTAATAGTGTAACGTCCACTTCTCACCATAGACACATTTATATTCTGTTCAGGGTCAAAAAATCCAACAGGTAATGGGAGTGATGGATTATCAGATAATGAAACAAGTGTCTCATATATATATAATCTATTATGTTCATTAAAGTAAGGCAAACCTGTAACAGGATCCATGAACACCCCGCCAGCTGGGATGGCAACTGTAAACACTGAACCATAAACATTACTAGGCTCAAGGTTATCTACTTGAAGGATACAAACACGTTCCTGACCACTTTCATTAAAATTGTAAGCCATTTTTGTATCACATTCTTGTAGAACACGAACTGATGGACTCATCCTTGGAATGACAGTGGCATGATTGATAGGTGTTGTGAATGATTCATTTTCATAAATATATTCAGCCCAACTCTTAGCCACCACTACTTCTGATGCATTAAAATCAGTGGTAGTGCTTCTTAGTGTCACACTGATATTAGTAGGTTGAGTAATAACACTACCAATGTTACATGTTACTTCATTACCTGAACCATTGCAGGGTAGTGAAACAGGCTCAATGACAAAACCATCTTGAGCTTGGAAATGTACATGTACATCTTTAAGAGTCATTCCAGGCATTGGTTCAAAAGTTGAATCGATAACTGTTGTACTTTCCCGGTTAGCAGGAATAACATTGGGATTAACCGAGCCGCTGATTCGTTGATTAACTTTCGTCTCAAAAACAGTATTATCTAACCCTGCCCACAAAATGGCATTATACACCAGCGGGAAATGTTCCGTTTTATAAAGTGATGTACCGTTAATCAACAACACATAACCATCATCAATTTTTCCACCAACGATAGCACTTACATGTGAAGTGTTGAAATAGGCAATTTCTTGTAATGTTCCATTTGGAGTAAATGTTGGTTCACCTGAATGGAATACTTTATTTTCAATAGAGTTCATTGCCAAGAAATGGTTAGGGTCATTGAATTGGAAATAACCATCTTCATTAGATGGTGTGGGGTCAACCACATTACTTGCTAATCCAGCATCCTCTATAATCATAGCACCATGATTAAAGGCAATTAACCGCCCCCCATCACGAACGAAGGTCTCAATTGCTGGTAATGCCTCTGAATGGAGAGAATCTAAGAAATCTTGATAACCTTGTGGTGAGCCACCTGGTATCAATAACACATCTATACCAAGTAAAGCAGTATGTGTAATTTCAGTTGGTAGGAACATTTGAATCTCGTTTTTAATCCCCAAACTATCCCACCTGTTTTCCAATGATTTACTTTCATCAAGGTACATACTTTTTACCATAGCAATTCTGCGAGGATGTAAAGCAAGTGTACCAATTGCTGTCAGTGTTGGTGATAAAACTTCTGTTGTAGTATAGTTACCATCTAGTTTAGCATTAATGAGATACATGCCATCAGGTGTTATACGTGTATCTGTTCCATCAAACAGCTCAGTAAAGATAACACTATAAGCAATACCACGTGTATTATCGCTTTGGTCAGTTATACCAACACGAAGCCCATGCCATTCTTCTCGGTCAACATAAAACTCAACTTCTGCCACGTCTCCGATGTAGTTGGCAGCATCAATTGTACGACATTCTACCGTATTCAAACGATTATAACCAACCGTGAAAACATCTTCATAAGGTTGCCATGATTGATGATTCAAACGACATTCTGTTCTATGCGAAGCAGCAAACATGTCGTTGAAATAACTTTCAGCAGTTACACTAACTGAAACAACAGATGTATATGTTCCATCTAGCTGCTCACCTGTAAGATGAATAGTTGCTTTAGGTGTTTGGGTAATGACCTTAAGCACCTTAAAATTGATGGTTTCCATATCACCTTGACGTATTTCTGTAAGATAGGCAAAAACATACATGCCATCGGTATACGGCAAAGTAAATGGCTTAACAAGATACTGTTGCCCAGATTCTATTATATCATTTCCATCTTTATCCAGTTCAATTTCTTTTTGTTTATCTGGACTCAGACAACCAACCTTCATCATCTATTGGCACCACATTTGTTATTACATCCAATACAAACGATGTTGTATTTATCCATGTATTGGCAATGAAAGAAGAAGGGCGAACTGCATCAAGTGTAATCAAAGTATCAGGATAAATATAGGTTGTACTTGTTATGTCATACATTCCATTGACCAGATGTTCATCGGGTGTATACACATAACTTGCTCTGATAAATTCAATATTGGTTTCAATCTTATCATTCAACATCTTTGCTTGTTGCAATTCATCTTGAATTTGCAAACTTTTTCCATCAAAGATATTTAAGAAGACACTGTGATCTTCCAAATCGCTCCAGCGATAAGCTGTGATTTGGTGCTTATGACCACTATCAATAATTTGACTTGGATAATCAACCTCGCTTACGCCAAGATTACCTACCTCAAGCAGTTTAAGTTGATAAGTTTTGGTCATGCCTTGTGCATTATCAAATTCAAAGGCATTAGCTCCATCCAAGACACGAATAGTAGCTACTTCACCACTGATAATACCAGTATGGTTAATTGCTGCACAGCGTGTAGCACTACCATCATCTGTTTCCCTACACAGCATAGCGGAGAATGTTCCAATGCCAGGGTTTCCATTTTCATAAGGTTTATTGACTCGAATGTCAAATGTATTCAATGGCTCATCAAATTCAATAGAGTAGTTTGTATCAACTCCATTTTTAGCATCAAAGATAAATAATGTCTTACCTCCCATGATGGTGGTACCAAGCGTGTCGTTTACAATTAAGTCTCCATCTGCAAGTGTTACTATGTAATCATTTTGCTCTGATTCCTTAACAGCCATGTGCCTGTGCCCTGTGTTGATTTTTATTCGTTCAACCGTTCTCTTTCGTGTATCAGAGTTAAACTGACTAACAGTATTAAATTTGTCATTACCTGGATGGCAAATTGTACCTGATGATTTTTTCTCCCATCCCGATGACATATCACCTTGTTCTAAAAGAAAAGTAAACCCATCATCAATATCATTAGTAGTTTTTCTTGCCATATGCCGATGCCCCGTATTTGTAATATAAATTTCCTCATCCAAAACATCAGCAATAACTTCTCCCATACCTGGCATATCACCAAGGTAAAGGTAGTTAATTTCCGTTCCTGTCCATACGTCAGTCTTACTAAGATGATATTCCCAAACCCCAGATACTAAGTTTAAGGATACTTTCACAGAATCATTCTGTGGTTCATTTGGGTCATAAATAGACATGTCAACGATGCCAGAACTTGGTGGAGATACCCATAATGGCAATACAGCATGTCCATTACATTCACAAAGATTATCAGGGGGGCAGTGTATCAACCGCATGATAATTATATTTTTAGGATCTCCAATCCAGTATTTTTCTGTGTCCGTCATAGCCTCTCGAACCATGTCATAAAATTCAAGGGCATTCAAATCATATCCTTCAGTCTCACTTGCAATTTGGCTGACTTGCTTCAAGTCAATCCTTGAAGTTAAACGTGAAGGATTCTCGGAACTGTCTGTTAAACTATAAATGGGAGTATAACCAACATAGCCATTGTCAGGGAAAGTATCACTATAAACTGAATAGAGAGGTGGAGTGAAAACAGACCCCGCATATTCATATACATTACAGATACCGCTAGCAAAACAAGCATACGATTCAACTAGCCCTAGACAACTACCTGCTTTAAATTTTTCATCAATAGTACCTGCGTCAATTTTGGGGTCTGTTAATGATGGCTTAACTAGATGCTCACCAATTACAACATCTAGAGGACGCATTAGACGATAGATGTCATACTTAGCATCATAGTAGCTTATGGTAAAGGTAATTGGATCACATGTTGATTCACTTCCGACACCTAAGACCATTGTGTTAGAATATACTCCGTCTCCTTGAGAAATAGTAGGATAGCTTGCACACGATGTTGAGTTGAGAGGAGAATAATAAACAGGTTCAGACTTAATGCCTTGTTCTTGAGGATGTGTTACATTATCCTCACCTGATTTACCAGGTCCTGCCCATGACATCCCAACATAAGTTTCAATCGCCTTTGTTGGAAGGTATTTCCATGCCCCTTGACCTTTTTTGACATTACGTGCCTTATTGACCAATTTTGCCCAACCTCTAGGCCATGGTGCAGCATGGTAATCCCCTAAACCAAGTTGTGCCATAATTGTTTGATAGATAGGAGTGGCAAATTTGGAATATTTATAAATTTTAACTGTGTCATTAAAAGGAATACTATCATGATTAGCATCATAAGCCATCAATTGTGCGTCATGCCACATCGTCATGTAACCAAGTTGTACATGAGCGTAGGTTACAGTGTCACTGACCTTATCACCAATTGCCCAC
>NBLS01000064.1 GCA_002084385.1 Desulfobacteraceae bacterium 4572_19 | reverse complement strand
AGCTGCTACAAAAATAGGACGTAGCCTGGCTGGTGAATTTATAAAAAAAGGTTGTAATCTTGCAATTTCTAATATCAAGAAAGACGACTTTCATAAACTTGTTGACCATTCAAAGCAGGATATTAGTATAACACCGCATCTTATGGATACTTTAAAAAAAGATGAGGTTTATAACTATGCAAAGGAAGTTTCACAACAACATGGTGGAATTCATATTGTTGGAAATAATACCGGTGTAGTTGTTATGGCCAGCGTGGAGCATATTACTTTTGATAATTTTGAATGGCTTGCAAGAATAAATTTATCGGGTACAGTTTATGAAACAAAAACTCTACTTCCATCTTCCGGGCAAGAAGTAGAGGGATATACAATAAATATATCCAGTGCTTTTGGTGTTGTTACATCCCCTGTTCAAGCAGCTTATCACTCTTTTTTTTGTGAACCCTAAATTTAATATATGGAGATAAAGTATGAGTGAAAACTGGAAAGATTTAATTGTTTCACACGAAAATGTTTTAAAAAAAATTAAACCCGGCATGAGTATATTCCTTGGAAGCGGAGTGGCTGAGCCACGAACTCTTGTTCGACATATATTAGATTCTGATGCGTCAAATTTACGGGATCTTGAAATAATTCAACTTATTAGCTTTGGCGATGTAATTACAGTTAAAGAAATCGTTAATCAGAAATTTCGTTTGAAAACTTTTTTTTCCGGCTGGATAACAAGTGATGCCGTTACAGAGGGAAGAGTTGATTTGATTCCAAGCAGATTTTGGAGAATTCCAGATATGTTTCAATCCGGTCAAATCCCAATTGATGCTGCTTTTATACAAGTTACACCACCTAACGAAGCAGGGTATTGTAGCCTTGGGGTCTCAATAGATGTTGCAAGGCAAGCCATGGAACAGGCATCGTTGATTGTTGGAGAAATTAATGATAAAACGCCCCGTACTTTTGGAGATACCCTTGTACCTGTCAGCGATTTTAATATGCTCGTGCAATCTAATGATGAAATTATGAGTTTTGACCGACTTCCTTTTGATAATATATTAAGTAAAATTGCTAAAAATACAGCAACTCTTATTGAAGATGGAAGCTGTTTGAGTTTTTCCATAGGTCCTTTGTTTGATGCTTTAAGCCAACAGCTTGAATCAAAACGTAATCTTGGAATTCACTCTTTATATTTTACAGATGCACTTATGGATTTAATTAAAAGTGGTGCTGTGACCAATCGTAATAAAGCGATTGGCAGGGGAACATCTTTGGCATCTTATGCTTTTGGAACCAAGGATTTATTATCGTGGTTAGATTGCAATCCTTTGGTGGAATTTTCCGGTGTTCGTAAAGTATTTGATCCGGTTCAAATAGGACAAAATTCAAATTTTAAAGCCCTTATTCCGGTACGCAGGGTAGATTTGGCAGGACGGCTTGTACTCCAAAAGGGTAAACAAAATGTCGGAATAGGTCCTGGGCAATTAGTTGATCTTTTCAGTGGTGCTGATATTTCGGAAGGTGGACGGGTAATTTTAATGTTGCCAAGTCGTAACAGATCCGGTACCCCCACAATTAAAGTTTCAATAGTAGAGTATGAAGATCGTTTTCCCCTTCGGGATGTTACTGATATGGTGGTTACTGAATATGGTGTTGCATATTTGCGGGGACGCACCGTAAGAGAAAGGGCACAAGCCTTAATAGAAATTGCACATCCAGATGACAGGGAAAAATTAATTAAAGAAGCAAAAGATGCCAATATTTTGTATAAAGATCAGCTCTTTATTGCAGAGTCTGCTCATCTTTATCCTTCTGATGTCGGAACCATACAAACCTTTAAAAAGAATTTAACATTAAGGTTTAGAGCAATACTTCCTTCCGATGAAGAAAAAATGCGGCGTTTATTTTATAGATTTTCTGATGAAACGGTATATTATCGTTATTTTACAACTGTTAAGGTAATGCCCCATTACAAAATGCAGGAATATGTAAATGTGGATTATGGTAATACTATGTCCATAGTCGTTTTAAAAGGAGAGATTGGAAAGGGGATTATTGTTGGAGAAGCAAGATATATTAAAAACCCTGCCAATCAATATGCCGATGTTGCTTTTGTTGTTGACGAAGACCTCCAGGGTGTCGGACTTGGAACATATCTTTTTCAAATGCTTATAAGAATTGCAAAAGAGCGTGGAGTTTTAGGGTTTACAGCGGATGTTTTATCTTCCAACAGGGGGATGATGAAAGTATTTGAAAAAGGTGGTATTCCTGTAAAAGCCAAGTTGGAAGATGGTGCATATGTGCTGACAATGCCTTTTTACTAAGTGGTCACTTAAACGAAAGTTTCTTGTTAAATTTCCTTGTAAATATCCGGCAAATACGATATTTTGCATTTAAGATGCAAAAAAGGAGGCGGAAATGGAAATAGCGATTCGTTTTTTCAAGGCATCTCCACAAAGTTTTTTTCTTTTCGGGCCAAGGGGAACTGGAAAATCAACATGGCTTGAACAATATTGTAGAGATGCCGAGGTAATTGATCTTTTGTCCCCTGATGTCTTTCGAAGATTTTCAGCAAGACCGGAACGATTACGTGAAGTGATAAGCGGTTCAAAAAGCAAGACTATAATTATTGATGAAGTACAGAAAGTTCCTGAACTTCTTGATGTTGTACATGAATTAATTGAAAAAAAACTTGGGTTTCAGTTTATTTTAACAGGTTCTAGTGCAAGGAAATTAAAGAGAACAGGTGTCGATCTTTTGGCTGGCCGGGCGATTGTTAAAACAATGCATCCATTTATGGCGGCAGAACTTGGAGAATCATTTTCTTTAACAAAAAGTTTACAAACAGGTTTGGTCCCTTTAATCAACAGCTCCCCTGATCCACAAGAGACACTATCTTCTTATGTCGCTCTTTATCTTAAAGAAGAAGTTCAAATGGAAGGCATTATTCGTAATATTGGAGCTTTTAGTCGTTTTCTGGAAGTGGTCAGCTTTTCCCATGGTAGTACTCTAAATGTTTCTGAAGTAGCAAGAGAATGTCAAGTAAAACGAAAAACAGTGGATAATTATCTTGCTGTTCTTGATGATTTATTACTCTCTTTTCGGGTACCTGTTTTTGCAAGAAGGGCTAAACGGCATCTGGTTTCCCATCCTAAATTTTACTATTTTGATAGCGGTGTTTTTCGATCGTTACGTCCAACAGGTCCATTAGACAGCCCACATGAAATTGATGGTGCAGGTCTTGAAGGTCTTGTTGCCCAGCATTTAAGGGCATGGATAGCTTACAGTACCAAAACATGCAATCTCTCTTACTGGAGGACAAAATCCGGTGTCGAAGTTGACTTTGTTCTTTATGGTCAAGATACTTTTTGGGCTATTGAAGTTAAAAATTCCGGTAAAATTAATAGTAAAATGTTAAAGGGGTTAACTGCCTTTCAAGAAGACTATCCTGAAGCAAAGACCCTTCTTCTTTATCGTGGGAATGAACGACTGCTAATTAATAATATTTTATGTCTTCCCTGTGAGGAATTTTTAAGAGACTTAATTCCAGATCAGATATTGACAGATAAAAGGAGTTTATAAATCAATATCTTTATGAGCATAAGTGCCACCATAACGTCCAGCTTTGGCGGTAAAGCCTTACGCATTGGTTTTTTCTACCCATTCTTTAACACTGATTTTAAAGCTATTTAGACCTGATTTATTTCTAATTGTGGCGAATTCGCCATAATTAAAATTTGGATTATGGACACGCTCCCATATTCATAGATATTCAATATTGTTTCTGTTGCACAACCGATCCGTAATAAAAAAGTTGCCATCCTTTGATTTCAGCCCCTTACATAATAATAATCTTTATATGTAAAGGGCTGATTGTGTAAAGATTGAGTGCTTGTAAACTTTTATTGCTATTGAATTATGCAAAGAACATCATTTTTGGCAACTGAATCACCACTTGAATAGTTGATGGATTTCAATACGCCGGATGCAGGTGCCGGTAGAGCATTTTCCATTTTCATAGCTTCTAAAATAACAACTGTATCACCTTTTTCAACAGTTTCTCCCTCTTGTTTGGAATAGGAAACTATCATGCCGGGCATTGGGGCTGTTACCGGAGTTCCTTCAACTTTATCCGCTGTTGGCTTAACAGGTGCAGATGCTACCTGTTTGGCTGGTGCAGGTGCTGAAACTGCAACAGGTGCTGGTGGTGCAGGAGGAATAATACCCGATGGGACAAGATTCTGTGTAACAGGTGCTCCGACTACTGCGGGGGCGGTAGCCTGAGCCGGCATTGTTGCCATAGCTGTATTGGCAAAGTTTATAACAGGTGAGCCCCCCGGTTCATCAACATCCACTTTAAAATAATCACCATCAACAAAAACATCAAAAGTACGTGAGTTTTCGCTTTGTTCGGGAGCCTCTTTCTCTTTTTTATCATCTTTATCATCAAGTTCACCGGCGAGAACTTTTTGGACGAGCTTTTGTTCATAAAGAGCATCAACCAATGTTTTTGGTTTTAAATTATCAGGTACACACTCTTTACCATACTTCCATTGGAGAAATTTCTTTCCTGTTACAGGAAATAGTGCAAAGAGAATTTCATCATCAATATCAGATGCAATATCCTTAATTGTTTCCCGGGCTTTTTCAAGTTCCGGTTCAAGAATTTCTGCTGGTCTGCATGTGATAGGCGTTTCTCCTCTTGAATATCCTTTAAGGGCTTTTTTCTGTACTTCTTTATCTATGGGTACAGCAGTTTTTCCATATAAACCATAACAAAGATCTTTTACCTGATCTGTTATCATCTTGTACCGTTCATTTTCATCATCAAAAAGAACATTGTTTACTGTCTGTATTCCTACAATCTGACTTGTGGGGGTAACAAGGGGAATCTGGCCAAGTTCTTTTCTTACCTTGGGAAGTTCTTCAAATACTTTATCAAGTTTATGGAGGGCATCCATTCCACGTAACTGATTAACAAGATTAGACAGCATTCCCCCCGGAGTTTGATGTAAAAGAACATCAGTATCAATAATTGACATTTTAGTATTATTGAGAAGGTGGGCGTATTTGGGCATAATCTCTTTTTCAAGTACATCATTGATTTCTGTTAATTTTTTAACATCAAACCCAGTATCTCGATTTGTTCCAAGAAGTGACATTACAAGGGGTTCTATTGCAGGGTGTGAAGTTCT
>NBLS01000063.1 GCA_002084385.1 Desulfobacteraceae bacterium 4572_19 | reverse complement strand
TTGCAAATATCCGTCAACTCTTTACTTTTTTATCTGACCTTGACGCATATCTTTTTTGTTTGGAAAGTATTGTTTTTCTTAATCGTATTGAAATAGGTGTTATTTCTACCATTTCATCATCTTGAATAAAATTTAATGCTCTTTCTAAGGTAATTGGTTTTACTGGCGAACAAACAGTATTTTCATCTTTTCCTGATGCACGCATATTGCTAAGTTTTTTCTCTTTTATGGGATTTACATTAATATCTTGATCTTTATTATGTTCTCCTACTATCATTCCTTCATAAACAGGAACACCTGGCGGGATGATAAGTTGACCCCTTGGTTCAAGATTATAAAGAGCATAGGGTATAGATTTTCCGGATCTGTCAGATACAATTGAGCCTGTAAAACGAGTGGGGAAATCTCCTCTGTATTTTTCATATCCTGAAAAAATAGAGTTCATAATACCAGTTCCCTTGGTATCTGTAAGAAATTCGTCCCTGTAACCTATAAGAGAACGGGAGGGTATGGAAAATTCCATATTAACTCGACCCCTTCCATTATTAACAAGATTAACAAGCTTTCCTTTTTTAATGGATAATTTTTCGGTAACAACGCCCATAAAGCTTTCATCACAGTCAATATAAAGCTCTTCAATGGGCTCGTGTTTTTCTCCGTTTACTTTTTTATAAATAACTTCAGGACGGCCTACGCATAATTCAAATCCTTCCCTGCGCATTGTTTCAATTAGAATAGCCATCTGGAACTCTCCTCTTCCTTTGACAAGAAAAGAGTCCCGTTCTCCGGTATTATCAACTGATATTGCAACATTAATTAATGCTTCTTTTTCAAGTCGTTTTCGTATTCGGCTCGACTGTACAATTTTACCTTCTTTTCCGGCAAGCGGAGAGTTATTAATACTAAATTTCATGGATACTGTAGGCTCATCCACAGTAATGCGGGGTAGGGCAGATGGTATGTCTTTTTGACAAATTGTATCACCTATATGAAACTCATCAATACCTGATATTACAGCAATATCACCGGCTTTTACAGATGATGCTTCTATAAGAGTCATGCCTTGATAGGATTGTAGTTTTGACGCTTTAAACGGAGAGACAGAATCGCCGGTTCCCATACATATAAGCATATCTTTTTCATTTACAATTCCGGCAAATATTTTCCCAATGGCAAGCCTGCCGAGATAATCAGAGTATCCAAGGTCGGCAATAAGCATTTGTAAAGGTTTTTCAGGATCACATGATGGGGGCAGTATCTCTTCTAATATTATTTCAAAAAGTTGATCCAAGTCTTTTCTTTTTTCATTTAAATCTCGCTTTGCAATGCCATCACGACCTATTGCGTATAATACAGGAAACTCAAGTTGATCATCTGTTGCATCAAGATCTATAAAAAGGTCATATATTTCGTCCAAGACTTCCTCCGGTCTGGCATCAGCACGATCAACCTTATTTACAACCACAATTACTTTCAGGTTTGCTTCAAGGGTTTTTTTTAATACAAAACGTGTTTGGGGAAGGGGGCCTTCGGACGCATCAACAAGAAGAATTGCTCCGTCAACCATGGAAAGAGCCCGTTCTACTTCAGCACTGAAATCAGCATGCCCTGGAGTATCAAGTATATTAATTTTTGTGTCTTTCCAGATAACAGAACAGTTTTTTGCGGAAATTGTAATTCCACGTTCCCGTTCAAGATCCATGTTGTCCATAATTCGTTCATCAACTTTTTGTCCATCCCTGAATATACCGCTTTGCTGGAACATGGCATCGACAAGTGTTGTTTTCCCATGGTCAACATGGGCAATAATTGCAATATTTCTAATGTCTTCGTTTTTATTAAATTTATTCATTAAGATTTTTCCAAAATTATTTTATGTGAAAGTCCATAGAAAATCTGTATTAGAAAGACTTTCATTGTTTGTTGTGACGTACTATTCGCCATGGCAAGTTATAAAAAAATAAAGGCTTTCAGTTTGAAAATACTGAAAGCCCTTAGGGTTCACCAAAAAACAACTTGTACTTTTTTAACACCAAACTGTTTAACTGATCTGGCTAACGGATCTGTTTAATTGATTTGGTTAACTAAATTATGTTATGAAATTAATTATCTGACGGTCTATAAAATTAATTGTTTGACAGTCTATAAAATGGTGATAAATAAATTTCCAATTTTACTTTTAAATGAATTTTAATCGTTCTCCTGTGCTTTTTTCTCCTTTTCAATTACTTTTTCTGCAATTTCGCTAGGAACTTCATCATAGTGGGAAAACTTCATGGTAAAAGTTCCGCTTCCTTGGGTCATTGATCTTAAATCTGGGGCATATTTAAGAAATTCTGCCATTGGAACATTTGCCTTGATAATCTGTTTTTTTCCCGCAGCATCCATGCCAAGAACGCGTCCTCGTCTTGAATTAAGATCACCCATAAGATCACCCATATATTCATCGGGAGCTATAACTGAAACTTCCATAATAGGTTCAAGCAATATAGGTTTTGCATCAATAGCAGCTTTTTTATATGCGATAGAACCTGCAACCTTAAAAGCCATCTCTGAAGAATCTACAGCATGATAGCTTCCATAATCAACTGTAACTTTAAAATCCACACATGGAAAGCCCGCAAGTACTCCCTTGGCAGATGCCTCAACCACGCCTTTTTCAACTGCCGGAATATATTGACGAGGTATAACCCCCCCTACAATTGCATCAACAAATTCAAATCCACCGCCACGGGGAAGTGGTTCCATAACTATAAAGCAATCGCCATACTGTCCGTGACCACCGGATTGTTTTTTATGTTTTCCCTGAACACGTACCTTTTTCTTTATGGTTTCTCTGTATGGAACCTTAGGGGTTTTTATTTCAACTTCAACATTAAACTGGCGTTTAAGTTTGGCGACAGTTGTTTCTATATGAACTAATCCTCCACCGGAAAGAAGTATCTCTGAAGTTTCTCTATTACGTTCAAGCTGTAATGCAGTATCTTCTTCCATCAGCTTAACAAGGGAACTGAAAAGTTTATCTTCATCACCTTTTGATTTTGCACTGACAGCAAATGTAATTACAGGATGTATAGGTTCAGGAGCTTTGAATAGAACTTTGTTATCTTCATCGCAAATAGTATCTCCTGTAACCGTATCTTTAAGTTTAGCAACAGCAACAATTGATCCCGGACCTGCTGAGGTAATTGTTTTTTGTTCTTTCCCGGCTATTTCCATAAGCTGGGTAAAACGTTCTTTTGCTTCTTTATTTACATTATAGAAATTACCGTCTTTACCAAGCGTTCCGGAAACAATTCTAAATATTGAAAGCCGTCCTGCATAAGGATCAATTATTGTTTGAAATACAAAGGCTGAAAACGGTTCATTTTCATCGGGATTTTTAATAATTTCTCCTTCACCGTTTTCATCTGTTGCTCTCCATGAACCACGATCTATAGGAGAAGGCATGTAATCGCAAATAAAATCACAAAGGGTATCAATACCAATATTAGATAAAGCACTTCCACAAAGAACAGGTGCTAACTGTCTTGTAACAATTCCTTTTTTTAACGCTGCTTGAAGTTCTTCATCAGTTATTTTTTCACCTTCAAGATATCGTTCAAGAAGTTCATCGTCTGATTCGGCAATACCCTCAACAAGGGTTTCCCTTTCAGTTTCCACAAGATCGGTTAAATCTTCCGGAATATCAATAACTGATGCTTTACCTTTTTCATCATATGTATAAGCTTTTTTCGAGATAAGATTGATAATACCTTTAAAATCGGCTTCTGTTCCTATGGGAAGCTGGATAAGTACAGGCGTGGGGGTAAGGGTGTCTCTTACACTTTGAAGAGATGTTGTGAAATTAGAACGTTCTCTGTCGAGTTTATTTATAAAAATCATTACAGATTGATTATATTCCTGAGCATATTCTGCTGCTTGCTCTGTTCGAATATTTACACCGTCTGTGGCATCAACAAGCAAAATAACTCCATCGGCTGCAAGCATACAGGTCTTGGCATTGGAAAAAACATTTTGGTCACCCGGAGTATCCATAAGAGTAATGGTGTGTTTTTTCCAATCCATATTGTGAAAACCAGTGATTAATGAATTTTGCCTTTTAAGCTCTTCCGGTTGAAAATCCATGGTTGTATTTCCATCTTCAATTCGTCCGAGCCGCTTAGTTGCTCCCGCTTTAAAAAGCATTATTTCCGCCAATGAAGTTTTACCCGCCCCTCCGTGGGACACAAGAGCTATGTTTCTTAGTTTGTCTGTTGTTTGTGCCATTAAACAATCCTTTCAGAAAATAATATTTGGGGGTTTATATGAAAGTCCATGAAAAAGCTGTATTATAAAGACTTTCATTTTTAATTGTGGCGTAATATTCGCCATGCAAGTTATAACCAATTACGTAAGCGTTCATAATATCTCATCTTCGCATAAACAACTTGTCATATATTAGGACAACCATTATATGCCAAGCTGTTTATGCGAATATAAGGCACTTGTGAACACTTACAAATGTGAGATTATCGAAAAATCACATTTCTTGGTCGTGAACGGTTACCCAATTACAACACAAAAAATACAAATTGTGCAAACCTATTGTGCAAATTTTTAGCCTGTTAGATAATTAATTCCATCATATGTGCAAAGAAGCCGTATTTAAATACTGTAACAAGCATATAACGACGTGAAATTATTTATATGATGGTTTATATATACACATTAAAAATTTTCCCACCTTTCCTTTTCCTACTTCAAACTGAGGTTTAATTAAGGCAAGGATGGATGAATTATCTTTCATAAATTTTAAAATGGCCGGAATTACAATTTTTAAAGAGATAAAGGATGTGTCTATGGAAATAAGATCGACTTTTTCACCGATGGTTTCAAAATCCATATATCGAATATTTGTTCTTTCGATTACAATAACTCTTGGATCTTGCCTGAGCTTCCATGCAAGCTGACCATAGCCCACATCAACAGCATAAACTTTTTTAGCACCGTGCTGAAGAAGATAATCTGTAAAACCACCGGTAGAAGCACCTGCATCCAAACATACAAACCCTTTAACATTAATATTATTTTTTTTTATAGCCTCTTCAATTTTTAAAGCTCCCCGACTAACATAAGGCATATCCGGCTGATGAACCGATATTTTGGCATCTGTGCATATCAGTTTACCTGCTTTATCAACCGGCATATCATCAACAAGAACTTTTCCGGCCATTATAACTGCTTGGGCGTGTTGTCTTGTTTTAACTATATTTTTATCAATAAGGAGCATGTCCAATCTTATTTTTGTGGGTCTTATTTTTTTTGGTCTTATGTTGTCGGGTCTTATCTTTTTTGATTTTGTTTTCTTTAACTGTACTGTTGTTTGCATAGTTATTTCCGTAAATGGTATCTTGTTTAAATAATAATTTGTATTGATTATCATCTTTGAGTTGACATTAATTATATAATTGATAATATACTCTATATGAAATAATTGTTGCTTGGCAATGAAAGTTTAAAATTTTTTATTGTCGCATACTATTTATCACGAAAGTTATAGGAGCAAGGAAATTGTAATGAAACAACTTTCAGCCTGGGAAATTTATCTTTCCCAAAAGATGGATTTTCCATTTGATGCAGAAATAATTGTAGGAGACGATAGTCAACTCAAAGATGGGGATAGGGTTGTTGTTGAGAAAATTGAAGGGTATGATGACTTTTGGGGAATAATTGCTTTTGTGAAGTTTGGTAAGAAAAAATATCAAACAATGCTCTCAGACTTGGAACTTATAGATGTTTATTCTCATAATTATAAGTTGTTTGAAGAGTATATTGCATGGTATGAGGCTGTTTTCGTGAAGGCATTTTATAAATTAGGGAGGATGCATAATTCTTCCAATGCAAATGATTATATCAGTATTATGGAAACAGAAGAGTTCTCCTTATTTGATGAAGATATAGAGCCTGTTGCATTGCGTGATGTTATTGAAGAACTTAGCGAGATTGAGGGGCTTGATGGGGATGCTTATGAGGGGGATAATGACGATGTTGAAGAGATAGATATAATTTCTGAAGAAATTTTAACAGATGATGATTTATGTGCATTAGAGGAGTTTCAAGGACTTTCTCGAACCCAGTTGCAGTTTCTTTGTGATGAATCTTTAACGGTAAGTGGTAGTATCGTTGAAAAAAACAGACCGGGTAAGCCGGAGTATTTTCAAAATACACCAATTATAAAATGGGGTATGTTTTTTCTTGAACAACTTAAAAAAGCAGGGCAGCTTAAAGCTACAGCAAAGGGTAACTTACCACTTTCTTTTGCACAGATGGTATATGATAATTTTGGTTATGAACGTAAGAGGAAACTTAACTCTGAAGAAGATTCCTCTTCAGTAAACAAGTTAAGACATTTATTATTGATGGCGGGGTGGATAAAATTTCAAAAGAAAAAATTTTCCATAACCAAAAAGGGAGAAAAAATTATCACAAAAGGAATAACCGGAAACGATTATATCCATCTGCTGTCAACTTATACATTGAAATTTAATTGGGATTATCTTGATTGGTATCAAGGTGTTGAAATTCTCCAGCATACGTTTATGTTTTCACTTTATCTTCTTTATAAAAAAGGAGATAAGTTTGTGGAAATTGACGAACTTGTCAATGATTATACAAAAGCATTTCCTTTTATTATAGATAATCTGTCCAAGACATATAAAACTTCAGATATATATGATATTATCAGGTTAGTATTTCAATTGCGTATTATTAATAATTTGTGTTATAATTTTGGGTTTGTGGAAATTAAAGATGATAACGAGGTAAGAACCACAGAGCTATTTAAAAAATGTTATGTATGGAAAGTTTAAATATTTTATAGTGCA
>NBLS01000062.1 GCA_002084385.1 Desulfobacteraceae bacterium 4572_19 | reverse complement strand
TAGGTATCATAGCTTGAAGCTTGACGCAAGAGAATATATTTTTTTTAAAGTGCTCATAAAAAAACATTGACAAATTACACTTTTTGTATGTACGAAGACTACAGTTTTAGTTGTGTAATATCTCTACTAATGATATCGTTTCTTAATATTCAATTAATTGCAGATAAATTTAAAAAATGGGTTTTAATTTAATGACACGTTTTATTATTCAGGTATTTTGGGTTTTATGTTGCGGTCTGTTTCTTTCAGGGGGAACAGGCCTTATTAACACTTCTTCTACATCGGCCAGTGGGATAGATATGGAAACACGCAATTCGAACATCTCTTTTCAACAAGTAGAGACTGTTACTAAAAAGAAGCTCGCCACCATTAAAGGACGACTTCAGGTCTGTCTGGCAGAAGATGCCCCGTCGTTTAGTGAGAAGTTGCGAGATCATTTAATTCAACTGAGCATGTGGGGACCATTTGCCGTAGCCAGTCAGTGGATTTTAGAAACACTGGGCGATAGCCATACTGCTCGCAAAGCTCTTTTTTTTACCATGCCGTTTATTAAATGGATAAGTTCCCCATTTATTTTTCCCATTGAGACAGATGGTACTGATTCCAAAAAGGAAGTGAACACGGCTTTTGCCCTTATTTTGCGATTACAGGCAAGGGGTCTTGATGTAACCCTTGATAACGTTGGAGATGCATCACTTTCATCGGAAGATGCACGAAGTTATCAACTTTATTATCGTACCCTAATCGAACAGTTTATTCAAAACAGCACTATTTCGGAATTGGCCATGTCTCTTAAATTTTCTGCACTGGTGTATGATCTGGGTGATGCCGTAGATAAAGCAAGTCCGGAAAAAATGCTGTCCAAACAAAAAGAGATTAAATCCGCATTGATTAACCTGCTTAAGGTGGCAAATAGGGAACCAAAAAGAAAAATATTTATCCGTATTGATATGGAGGAGTATGAGTTTAAGGATATGACCCTGAAGTTATTTAAGGAAGTGGTTGAAGAGAATCCAACTATTGTTAGAAATGCGGACAACAGCCTGCGATTGGGCGTTGTAATTCAGGCCTACTTGCGGGATTCCGCTAAAGATGTCGTTGAACTGGCAGACTGGGGTAGAAAGAAGAATCTTCGTGTTCCCATTCGGTTGGTTAAAGGGGCATATTTGGTCTATGAACGGGAGGAAGCCGTAAAGGAGAATCGGAAAAGTCCGGTTTGGGACTTCAAGCCGTCAACGGATGCCAATTATGAGGGGATTTGTGCATATATGCTACTTAATGAAGATGTTATTCAATCCGCTTTTGCCACCCACAATATCAGAAGTCAAGCCCACGTTATGGCTCTGGCAGAATTTCTCGAACTTCCCAAGAATAAAATCGAATTACAAATGCTTTACGGTATGGGCAACCCGATCAAGGACGTAGTTATCTCCATGGGTTACTCCATGCGAGAATACATTCCTGCAGGGTCGCTGGCACGAGGGTTGAAATATGCGGGACGTAGATTCCGTGAGTTAGCCAATAGTGATAATGCCCTTGCCCAGACCATGCACGGTGATTTTTCCTCGGTGGATGGAACGGTTCCGGCTTTCACAGGAAAAGAGGACATCACCGATGGACGATTTATTCAGCAGGAAGTTAAAAAAGCATTGGAGCAAAAAAGCATTCGTCAATAATTCCCTAAATAAACAAGAATTTATCCATGAACAAAACAGTTGCACAAAACATACTTGTTAAAAATCCTTATGATGATTTCCCGGGTTTTTACGAACTTGATAATAGAGATAAAAGAGCGTTTGCTCCTGTTACAAGAGAACAGTTGGAAAATCGCCATGCTTCGATGTTTAGTGAGTGGAATTTATCAGGTAAAACAGTTCTTGATTTGGGGTCATGTCTCGGTGCTACTGGACAATGGGTATTGTTTTATGGTGCAAAAACATATACAGGTGTAGATGCTCAACAGTTTTATGTTACCCAATCTCGTAAACTTCTCGACCACTATAAAGAAAAAACTAATATAGTACAAGCGTCCATTGACGATTTTTTAAATAAGAATAAAACTCAATATGATATGGTTGTTATGCTTGGGGTTTTATACGGTTATCTTGATTATTATAAAATACTTAAAGCTGTAACTTCAATTTGCAAGGAAACTTTGATTATTGAGGGAATATATCCTTTTCCTGACAAAGGAAATCCAAATATGCCTATTGTGGAAATATTGCCAAATCAAGGCATGGTGGTTGCGAATGCAGAAGAAAGCTACTCTGCATCAGGTTCCAGAGTGTCACCTTCTGCACTTGAAATTATCCTTAAAACAATGGGCTTTGAACCAACAGGAATTCATCCTGTTCCCAAGAGAATAAAAAATTCATTAGATAATTTTTGCGGTGATCCTGAAATTAAATATAATGTTCGTTATATCTGCTCTTTTCGAAAAACAGAAACAATATGTTGGTCATTGAATGAGGTCTTTTCTAATATTGAAAAACTGCCTGTAACAATAGAAAAAACAAAGTGGGATGAGGTGGCTTCCAAATCCTCATCAATACTAAAATGGATAACCCCTGATGAAAAACCAATTACTGATAAACAGTGGGAGTTTAACGAAAAAGTTGCTAAAAATTTTCAATATGAAGCCAAAACCAATATTCCAGATTATGACAGGGTTATTAATTATACAATTGATATTGCAAATCTTTATCTTTCAAAAGAGGCAAAGATTATCGATATTGGTTGTGCGGTAGGTGAAACATTAAAACGGTTTTATAAAAATGGATTTAAAAATTTGTATGGAACAGATAATTCTTCATATATGCTTGAAAAAGCGTATCAACCTGAAAGTTCATCGATTTCTTATATTAAAACAGAAATTTTTCCATTGGATTTAGGCATATTTCATCTTGTTACTGCCAATTGGACACTCCATTTTGTAAAAAAAAGAGAACTGTTTCTTCGTGATATATACAAACAATTACACTTTAACGGATACCTTATTCTTACTGAAAAAATTTTACAATCCCCTGAAACTGCAGGACTTTATAAAAAATTTAAATTTGATCATGGTTTAAATGATCATTATATTAAATATAAAGAAGAGGCACTTAAAGAGGTTCTTGATTTATATCCCCTCGACTGGTATCTAATTACATTAAGAAAAATAGGTTTCAGAACAATTGATATAATAAATTCCAATATTGCCTTTACAACTTTTTTAATAAAAAAATAACATAACCATTTACGAATAAGAAATGTAATTTTTCGGTAATCTCACATTTGTAAGCGTTCACAAGTTCTTATATTCGCATAAACAGCTTATTATATAATAGTTGTCCTATATTGGACAAGCTGTTTATGCGAAGATGATGTGCTTGTGAACGCTTACGTTGTGTTTTTACCAAGTTGAGTTTATCATTGATGACACGATGAGAATACAAATGGAATCCAAAAAAATTAAAACTGAATTTATAAATTTTGTAACAATGTGTCATACCATGACCGTAGCTACATCTAAAAACAATGTTCCATGGTCGGCTCCTGTTTATTATCTTTATTTTGATACCAATTTTTATTTTCTATCAAATCCTAATTCAAGGCACATTAAGGAAGCGGATATTTTAAAAATTGTTGCTGTTAGCATTTATTCAATATATTCAGCGTGGCATGAAATTAAAGGTGTTCAGATGGATGGAAGAATTTCAATTGTTGAAAAGTATTCTGATTCAGCATTAATTATAAAAAAATATATAGAAAAGTTTCCATCCATAAAAGAACTTCCAATGGGGAAAATAGATTTTTCTCTAAAAAATATAGCACAAAATTTAATAAAAAATCTTACAACTAATTTTAATGTAAAATTATATCAATTTAATCCGAAAACTATATTTTATCTTGATAACAGTGTGAAATTTGGATTTAGGGAGAGAGTTTTTTTATGAGATACAGAAGTTTAAATGAGTGTGTTATGGATCTTGAAAAAAATAACCACCTTGTACGAATAAAAGAGGAAATTAATCCCAATCTTGAAATGGCAGAAATACAACGTAGAATTTATCAGGCAAATGGACCGGCTCTTTTATTTGAAAGGGTAGGTGGGTCTCCTTTTCCGGCTGTCTCAAATCTTTTTGGAACTATTGAAAGGTCAAGATTTATTTTTCGTTCAACATTTGACAGGGTAAAACGTCTTATTGAGTTAAAGGCTGATCCATCACTATTTATCAAGCATCCTCACAGTTATTTAAAAACTGTTTTATCCGGATTGCATGCTTTGCCAAAACGTGTTTCAAGCGGGCCTGTTTTTGCAAGGAAAACATCTATTGATAAATTACCGCAAATAAAATCATGGCCGGATGATGGGGGGGCTTTTATTCTTCTTCCCCAAGTATATTCAGAAGATCCTTATTATAACTCCATTATGAAATCAAATATGGGAATGTATCGTATTCAGATTTCAGGAAATGATTATATTCAAAATAAAGAGATCGGACTTCATTACCAGATAAGACGCGATATTGGCGTGCACCACTCTAAAGCAATAGAGATGGGCAAACCTTTGCGTGTATCTATCTTTGTCGGAGGACATCCTGCCCACACTTTTTCAGCAGTAATGCCCCTTCCGGAAGGCCTACCTGAAGTTGCATTTGCAGGACTTCTTGCCGGCAGGCGTTTTAGATATGCCAGAAAAAAAAATTTTACCATATCAGTTGACGCAGATTTTTGTATTACAGGTACTATTATACCGGATAAAACTTGTCTGGAAGGTCCTTTTGGTGATCATATTGGCTACTATAGTCTTAAACATAATTTTCCGGTTATTAAGGTAGATTCAGTATATCATCGCAAAGATGCAATCTGGCCGTTTACTTCTGTGTTTCCCTGCCGGGTTTAAAATCTATTCATGCAGTTGATGCTGCCGGTGTTCATCCCCTTCTTCTTGCAATCGGAGAAGAGAGATATATACCATATAAAAAGAGAGTGCCCAGAGAAATAATAACAATTTCCAATGCAATTTTAGGGTTCGGGCATTGTTCACTTGCAAAATATCTTTTTATTTCTGCATTTGAAGATAACCCAAACCTTGATATTAATAATATAGAAAAATATTTTACTCATATTCTGGAAAGGGTTGATTTGCGATATGACCTTCATTTTCATACAGAAACAACAATAGATACATTGGATTACACAGGAACAGGATTTAATAAAGGTTCCAAGGTTGTAATTGCAGCGGCAGGTGATAAAAAACGGGAGCTTTTATCTAAACTTCCTTTTAATTTTACACTTCCTGCCGGTTTTTATGATCCTGTTTTTGTTATCCCAGGAATTCTTGTGATAACTGCACCCATAATAAATAATATGGTTTCTTGTAAACTTGATGTAAAAAATAAACATTGGGGTTGTGAAGGACCTCTTGTAATTGATGCACGATTAAAACCATATCATGCACCTGTGCTTACAGAAGATAAAAGTGTTACAAAAAAAATAGACAAGCTGTTTGAAAAAGGAGGCTCACTTTACAGGTTTAAAGTTATTAACCCTTAATTTTTATCTCTTATAGTGTATTTTATTATGTTATTTAAGTAAGATACGTGTTTTATGAAAAAAAATATTAATTTTGAATATTTTATCTTGGCATAAAGGAAAATTTGTTATACGATGAGGAAATTTGATAATGATTTTGTTATTTTTTAAAATTTATATTTTTAAAACTTGGTATAACTTGCTCCGGTGGATAAAACACCAGAACAAACATGAAAGTCCTTTTAATACAGCTTTTTCATGGACTTTCATATAAACCACCATGGCGGGATTATGCCACAATAAAACATGAAAGTCTTTATAATATCGTATATTACGGAGACTTTCATATAAACTTAGGGAGGTAAGAATGGGGAAAAAGCCTACGCTCAAAATTGGATACCTTAAAATTACTGACCATCTAATTCTTGGTGTAACAGATTTAAAGCTCAAGAAAGGCATGGAAACATTTGAACATTGTGCTCTTCAACCTGTTGTAAAAAATGGGTGGAATGAAGTTGCAGATGATCTTACAACAAAAGCCCTTGATGGAGCATTTATTCTTGCACCTACTGCGATGGATCTTTATAAGACAGATGTTCCCATTAAATTAATTCTTTTTACCCATAAATCGGGAAGTATCCTCGTTAAAAATAAAAATGCAGATATTCAGAAAATTGAGGATTTTGCAGGTAAAGTTGTTCTTATTCCATATCAACTTTCCGTGCCTAATATGCTTTTTCATAAACTTCTATCGGAAAAAGGTTTAAAACCCGGGCGAAGTAATGAAAAGGGTGTTGACGTATTTCTTGAGGTTGTAGCACCATTTCAAATGCCGGAAGCCGTCCAGTATGATGAAGATGGTGAAATAGCTGGCTTTGTTGTGGCGGAACCAATCGGTTCTCAGGCTATTGCTCATGGAAATGTGGAGGAATTTTATCTATCCAAAGATATTTGGCCGGATCATCCGTGTTGTGTATTTGTAGTGCGTGATGAGATAATAAAAAAACATCCGGATGCTATTCAGGAAATTTGTAATAGCCTTGTAAGATCAGGGATGGCTATTGATAAACAGCCTGAATCTGCGGCTATTATCGGTGCAGATTTTCTTGGTCAGGAAAGATCGGTTATGGAGAGTGTACTTAAAGATCCAAGGGGTAGAATTACAACCGGAAGTTTGTTGCCTAATATTAAGGATCTTAATACAATTCAAGATTATATGGTTAATAATATGAAATTAATGACTGATAAACTTGATATGGAAAAATTTGTTGATCTTACGTTTGCAAAGGCAGCTGGTGCTAAATAAAGCATAAAATTAATAATATATTATTTACTGTAATTTGGTGATGTCGATTTAGCCGTAGAAGTGTTTTATATGAATGGTAAACCTCAACTTACAGATGATCTTGATGAATTATATAAGCAGTTTGATGGCCAGAAAATTGATAATGAGATTAGAATTGCTGAGCTTGAACGAGAAAAAAAAATTCATCAGTCCGCACAAAAAACATCACAGTCTCATATAAATAGTAGAAAACATTCTAATATTAAGATTGATAATTGCCAGAGTAGTACCAGAGTTGATAAAAATGGATTTCCAATAATTTCATCTTCAGATAATCTCCATTCACTTTTTAATCTCCAACATGATAGCTTACCTTCCATGCCTAATACTGAAAACTCTTGTAATATGGTGTCTGATGAGGATACCTATGCAAGTGTTGATAGCAAGGAGTTCAAAAAAGATGCTGATTTAAATATGGCTTTGGATAGATGTTTCTCTAAAGAAAAAGAGAGTGTATGGCCAGATATAAATAGAGAAAAAAGTAAAAAAAAGCGTAATCTTGATAAAAATGGTCTTCCGTTTTTAGAAAATAAAAAGAAATCTTCTTCGGTATTTCAAACCAATGTTAAATCTTCTCCTGTTAAATTGGATAGTTTAAATAGTATTGAACAAGATAAGGTTGAGCCGGATGAAGATTTTGCATCGCTTCTTAAAGAGTCGTTTGCAGGAAAAAGCCAAGCGTCACTTTTGCGAGAAAAAAAAGATAATATGTACCCCGTTAAACCAATATCCTTAAAAAAATTATTACAACGTTATCCCGCACCCCAACGACAACTTGACCTCCATGGTTATATTGCACGAAAAGCAGATGAGGTCGCTGATGTTTTTATCAGAAGTGCAAGTCGGGATGGAATCTATACGCTTCGTATTATTGTAGGTAAAGGCTTACATTCAGAAAACGGAGCAGTACTTCCGGATATTATAGAAAACAGGATAATTTTTTTAAAGAAATTAAATATTATTTTAACGTTTAAATGGGAAAACGGTAAAAAGAAAAAAAGTGGTGCTGTAATTGTTTATCTTGTTGATCGTGAACGGTAACAGACAGGCATAAATCAATTATCCTCATTCCTAAACATAGGGAAAAGTTTTCCATAACTCCATTCTTTTATATCTAATAATAATATAATGGTATGGGAGGATATCCTCATGATCTCTCCGGGTTTTCAAATACAATCAGCAGCGGATGTAATAAGTGGACAGGGAATGAAAAAGTCAGGTTCCGAAACTGTCTCATTGGGAAGAAAAGGTAGTCAGTTTTTAAATATTTTTCAAAATGCTATAAAAAAAGGTGAAACTGCCGGTGATTTAGGTATTGCATTTGGAGAAGCAATGAATGGAGATAAAGTTAATCAAATGTCTGCAGTAGAGATGCTGGCAAATATTGGAGATACTGAAAATACTGAAAATAGTGGAATTATTAATCAGCTTAAAGAACATCTTTTATCTAAATATGGTAGCCTTGATGATTTGACAGTGGACGATGAAACGATTGATTCATTAAAACAATATCTTTTGGATGCCGGATTTAATGAAGGTTCTGTAACAAAAGTTCTCGAGAGTTTTAGAAACAATGATTCCGAAGAAGGTATGACGCTTTTTGAATTATTTGATGTCCTTGATAAAATAGAATTACAATCAAATGAAAATGAAAATGCAGATACTCCGATGCTTGAAATAGCAATGGTTCCTTATATTGAATCAGTGCTTGCTTCTATTGGTTTGCCCCCCGATATTGTTTCATCTTTAATGAGTGATGTAAAAGAAGATGGTCGTGGAATTAATCTTTCAAAGTTAATTTCCAACTTGCAGGATATTGAAAAAGAGTCTTTTCTTACAGGAAAACCATTGCAGAGCTTACCAGGTGATAAACAAATTCAAGAAATTCTTGAAGGAATGGGAATAACTGGTCTTGGGGGTGAAGATAAACCTTTGACTTTGGGAGAGTTTGTTCGGGTATTAGAGACTTATCGAAATAATGCAAAATCAGATTTACCCATGGATAGTTTGAAATCAGGTGTGGTTGTAGATAATTTAAAATCAAGTGTGGTTGTAGATAGTTTAAAATCAGGTGTGATGGTGGATAATTTAAACGCAGACTTATCTATAGATGGTACAAAAACCGGTCCTGCTTTAGATTTTGAAAATGATGATTTAAAAAATTTTTTAAATAAAATTCAAACTGCAGTTCAATCGGAAACTAATATTAATGGTAAGGT
>NBLS01000061.1 GCA_002084385.1 Desulfobacteraceae bacterium 4572_19 | reverse complement strand
ACACCTATAACATCACCTGTATTTGTATCGGGAACAAAAATTTCAACTTTCATAATAGGTTCTAAAAGAAATGGTTCTCCCTTTGAGAAGGCTTCTTTGCATGCCATGGAGGCACAAACTTTATATCCAAGGTCGGTAGCTGTGTTTTCATTAAATTCACCGCCTGTAAGCACAGCCATTACATCCACTATGGGATAACCCATAAGGGAACCTGTTTCAAAAGACTCTAAAACTCCTTTTTCTATGATATCAACATAACTTTTCGGTATAGTATTGCTTTTTGCAGGGCTACTGTCGGTGTTTTCAGGGATTTCCGATTTAAAACTATTTCCTGTTCCACGAGCTTGTGGAATAAGTTTTAATATTACCTCTGCACTATGATGTTGCCCTGAAATCTCCTTGTCAAAGACAACTTTTGCCTGGGATGTTGTTTTTATTGTTTCCCTGTAAACAACCTGTGGATTTCCAACATTTACGTTTGTTTTAAATTCCCGAAGCATACGGCTTATGATAATTTCAAGGTGCAGTTCCCCCATCCCTGACAGAATTGTTTGCCCTGTATCATCGTCAATTTTCACTTTTAGAGTGGGGTCTTCGGCAATATATTTTGCAAGCACCTCATCTAATTTATCCTGATCAGAATGGGTTTTAGGTTCAATGGCTATGGAAATTACCGGTTCATAAAATTCCATTTTTTCAAGTAGAATAGGAGTCTTGACATTGCAAAGGGTATCTCCTGTGGAGGACTCTTTTAATCCAATAATGCCGACAATATTACCAGCACCAGCTTCGTTAACCCTTTCCCTTTTATTGGCATGCATTAATAGTATTCTGGATAGTTTTTCACTTTTTTTAAGTGCAGGATTATAAACATCTTTTCCTGCAATCATTTTACCGCTGTAAATTCTGACAAACGAGAGCTTTCGTCCTTCTATCATAGATACTTTGAAGATAAGGGCAGTAAGAGGAACATTATCTTTTGGGGGGTATTTTGATTCTTCTTCTGTTTCAGGGTTAATACCGCAAACCGGAGGAATATCAATGGGACTTGGCAAAAAACTCTTAATTGCGTCAAGTAATGGCTGTACACCTTTGTTTCTTAATGCGGTTCCGCATAATACCGGTACAAGTTGCTGGGCTATGGTAGCTTGCCTAATTGCGTCTATAAGTTTATCATTTGCAATAGGGGTTTCAGAAAAATATGCTTCCATAATATCATCATTAAAATCAGCGATGCTTTCAATAAGTTTATCACGGTACAGCATTGCTTGTTCCATATAATCATCTTCAATATCTGAAGCAGAGTAATCTATACCTTTGGATTTTTCATCCCATGAAATTTGTTTCATATTAACAAGGTCAATTATGCCGGAAAAATTATCTTCGCTTCCAACAGGAATTTGAAGGATTAGCGGGTTTGTTCCAAGTTTTTCTATCATCATTTCGACAACCTTGAAAAAATCTGCACCGGTTCTGTCCATTTTGTTAATAAAAGCAATTCTTGGAACACTGTATTTATCTGCTTGTCTCCATACAGTTTCAGATTGTGGCTCAACTCCGCCAACGGCACAAAAAACACCAATTGCACCATCAAGAACCCTTAAAGAGCGTTCAACTTCTATGGTAAAGTCCACATGACCGGGGGTGTCAATAATCTGAATCTGGGTATCTTTCCACTGACAGGTAGTAACAGCTGATGTTATTGTTATTCCACGTTCCTGTTCATCTGTCATCCAATCCATAACAGCTTCGCCGTCGTGGACTTCGCCTATTTTATGTGAACGTCCGGTATAATAAAGAATACGTTCGGTAACCGTTGTTTTTCCGGCATCAATATGGGCCATAATGCCGATGTTTCTTACATTTTCTATTTTAATTTTTTTTTTCATCATCTAACTATCATCATATTTGCAGTTAATGGAAAACGTAGATCAATATGCCCTGCCAGGGTATTTGATTCGAGTCCGTTGATTAATATTTTTACTGTTTTTATTTGGTCAATATTTAAAATCAGCGAGTTTACTATTGAATAAATGGTAAGTATTTCAGTTTGAATACCTCCAGGGTGATTATTACTTATTGCACTGTTAAAATCGACAAATGCTTCTCCTTTTTTGGTTAGATATAAAGCTCGCAGTTTAGTGCCAACCGGTATTGTACGTATAAGATTTCTTGTTTTTGGTCCTTCTATAAGAGCATTAATAATATGTTGTCCAAGTTCTTCAGGTGTTTTTTTATGGGTTAAAGGTTGTTCAACAGCATGTAAAAATTGGTTTTCGGTGTTAGTAAAATTTTTATTACCAAAATCCTGACTTCCAAAGTAGAGGTAAAAAAAAGGTTTTTTTGCATAACTTTCACTTTCAGAAATAGAAGTCTGTTTGATTTGAAAAGTATCTGCATAGCTATTAGCCTTGCAAAACAATAAAAATATGCAGGACAAGATAACTATGGTAAACACAATGGTTGTTTTTTTTATCATAATTTATTAGGTTATCACATAAATAAACACAAATAATTATCTGATGGTTTATTTTATATGAAAGTCCATAGAAAGCTATATTATAAAGACTTTCATTTTTTGTTGTGGCGTATTATCCGCCGTGGTGGTTATACGAAAGTAGGGGCAAACCCTTGTGGTTGCCCAATAAGCATGTGCCTAACTTTTATATTTTGTTGTGGTGGCAATCCACCACGTCAGTTATACGAAAGTCCCTGAAAAAAGCTGTATTAAAAAGACTTTCAATTTTCATTGAGGTATATATTTACCATGATACATTATTAATAAGACTCTGTTTAATCTTATATATTTAGTATGTCAAGAAAATTGCTGTTTTTATAGAAAGCAATTTTTATAGAAAGCAATTTTTATTGAAAGCAACTTTTATTGAAAGCAACTTTTTTATTTTAATATTTTATTTTGACTTTTTATATTTGATGAGATACATCTTTCCTGTAAAATTCAATAAGAAGTATAAAATAGTATGAATTGGCTACGAGCTTGTTAATGAGAAAGAATAATGACTCAAGATAAACACTTACATCAAACAAACCTTGTCGCAGATTGGAAAGCTTTAGAGAGAATATTTATAAAGCCTGAAGAGTCTTCGAGGAAAACCCTTGTAAAATACATGGAACAGATTTTTTTCGGGCTTCATGATTTTCTTGATAAGAATGTCGGAATTACCGAAGAGATAGATCTGAAAGTTTTATCTGAAAGTTATAGTGATACGCATATTAATAAAAATCCTGAAAAAAGACTTTCAGATGTTATAACTTCCCTTGTTAAAGAGATTGCTCCAAGGGCTGTAAATATCGCATCACCTTATTTTATAGGGCATATGACTTCGGCGATTCCATTTTTTATGGTTCATTTAAAATCCATTGTTGTCGCACTTAATCAAAATGTCGTAAAACTTGAAACTTCAAAAGTTGTCTCTATTGTAGAGCGTCAAGTGCTTGCAAAAGTTCACAGGCTTGTTTTTAAAGAATTTGAAAGTTTTTATAAAGAGCATGTTCATAGTGCAACGACCACCCTTGGTGCTTTTACCGAAGGTGGTACCACTGCAAATCTTACAGCATTATGGGTTGCCAGAAATAAGGTTTTTGCTCCAAAACAAGGCTTTAAAGGCGTTGAAAAAGATGGTGTTGCGTCAGCTTATGCACAGTATAATGTAAAAAGATCTGTTGTTCTTGTATCAAAACGAGGACACTACTCATTAAGAAAAGCAGGCGGTGTTCTTGGAATAGGAAATAAAAATGTTCTGGCTCTTGATGTGGATAAAGATAATAAGCTTGATCTTGATTGTTTAAGGGCAAAGATTAAAGAGTTTGATAAAAATTCCGGTGTTAAAATAATTGCAATTGTTGGAATTGCCGGTACCACCGAAACAGGAACAGTTGATCCTCTTGTTAAAATTGCTGAAATTTGTGCCCAAAACAGTATTCATTTTCATGTGGATGCAGCATGGGGCGGTCCGGTTATTGTTTCTGAAAAATATAAACATCTTCTTCATGGAATAGATCTTGCCGATTCTGTTACCATAGACGGGCATAAGCAGTTTTACATGCCCATGAGCTGTGGAATGGTTTTTTTCAAAAATCCTAAGGCAATGGATGCCGTGGCTTATCATGCAAATTATGTAAACAGACAAGGAAGTGTTGACCTTGGTATAAAATCCTTTGCAGGATCAAGGGAGGCAAATTCTCTTGTTTTAGATAGTGCTTTAAAAATTATGGGTACAAAGGGTTATGCCCTTTTGATAGATCACGGCATAGAGATGGCAAAATATTTTGCAGATGAGATAAACAGCCGTGATAATTTTGAGCTTATAACAAAGCCTGAATTAAATATTCTTACTTACAGGCTTGTTCCCAAAAAATATCGGGAAAAACTCAATTCCGGAACCTTTGATGAAAAAAATGCTGTGAATAAAAAGTTAAACAGTATTAATCAGACAGTTCAGAGAATTCAGAGGGAACATGGGAAAAGTTTTGTCTCAAGAACTATGTTAAAATCTTTAAAATCCCAGAATGAATGCCTGGTCGTTTTCAGGTGTGCCATAATGAATCCCATGACTGACCTGAAAGTCCTTATGGAAATTTTGGATGAACAGGAACAAATTTTCCGTGAGAGCATAATGTTGCAACCGGTGGAGAGTAGCTTCCGACAGAGTTAGAAGGAAGCTATGGGCGGTTAAGTTTTGGGGAAATATTGGTTTCCCCTGTCTATTAAAAAGGTTGAATCATATACCTAAATGTGATTTTTCGGTAATTTCACATTTGTAAGCGCTGTAATTTTAATGGTTTTTATTTCAGGGTGTGTATCTTCCCAACGCAAATTTTCCAAGGATTTGCTTCCGGGCTCTTGGAAATAAATGGCGTGGGAAAATTGAAAAGATTTTGACCAACAGAGGTGTTGTTGTTAAAGCAAGAAAAGATATTGGTCTTTTAATAGATGAGGCAGAGTTCTTTGGAGCAGGTGTTGATGAAGATGTAATATGGCAAAAAACAGGAGCAAATATTATTATTTTTGGCGATTACACTTTCTCATATCCAATAAATGAGGCAGGAGAGAAAAGTTTACACCCTGTACTAAAAATGTCCGTTACAGCATATAGAATTTCAGATTCTACAATAATTAGTGCTGACGATTTCGAGGAACAGTTAGAATCCGGCTGGGTATCTTTAGCATCCGTTAAATATGGTAATAAATATCAAAAAGAGCTGGAGGTTATTTCAACCGATACCGATACATCAAAAATTAATCCCCCAAAACTTTCTGCATCGCTTGATAGAAAAAATGCCTGTTATGGATCAGGTGATAATGTATTAATTGATGTTAGTACGGAAACAGGAGTTTATCTTTATATATTCAGCCTTGCAGCTGATCACACTGTAACTCTTATTTATCCAAATAAATATATGCAAAATAAACCGTTGCTTTCTGAAAAATTTGTTTTTCCACCATCGCAAAATAAAAAGACCAATAGTGTAACGTCCGGTAAACCCGGAACATCCCAATCTGATACAACCAAAATTACCGGACTTAAACTTTATGCCCTTGAAGATGGACAAATGTGCAGAGAGTCATTTAAAATAATAGCGTCAAGAAAAAAACTGGATTTTTCATTCCTTCCATTTCCTGATAATGCTGTTTATGCAGGTGCAAAGGGAGGTGACATAAATAAAATGGTAGATTTGTTAAAAAACCATAATGGATTTAGCGAAGTTCTTTTATCGTATTGGGTTGGGGGTAAGTGTAAATAAAGGGTAAGCGTTTACAATACCTCATCTTCGTATAAACAGCTTGTCACATATTAGGACAACTATTATATGATAAGCTGTTTATGCGAATATAAGGCACTTGTGAACGCTTACAAATGTGAGATTATTGAAAAATCACATTTTTTGTTTGTGAACGGTTACCAACTAAGGTATTAGAACAGTGTAGTTTTATCAACGATAATTACTGCATCAGTTCAGGAGACAGTTCATGGAAAATTTTTTTAAATCCATCAACATCTTTACTCTGATTATTGTTTTATGTATATTACTTGGGACTTTGCTGTTAAATTTAAGATCAAGAACTTCTAACACCATCTCTTTTGCTTCTAAAAGCATTCCCTGTTCCATTCCTTTTTCTATTCCAACTCTTTCAGCAGTTGTTATATATGGCATTTTTCTTTCCTCCTCATATATTGTAAGGTTTTTTGTAAAACTTTCTGATAACTCTTCAGGCAAGAACATTAACCAGTCAATGAGTCTGTATAAATTCATAATGTCTTGCTCTGAAAATCCTTTTTTGTAAAGTGCTTTGGTAATTGTTAATTTCCATAAATACCTTGTTTGTGGATCGCCTTTTGTAGCTTTTGTTTTTAAATGAGCAGCCGTAATAATGGCAAAGGGGTTTGTCTGTTG
>NBLS01000060.1:3753-13272 GCA_002084385.1 Desulfobacteraceae bacterium 4572_19 | reverse complement strand
CGGCCATTCGATGGATGCTGTTTTGGCAAGACCTGCAAGCCCGCCTACTATCGGCCTGTTTAATTTTGCATCATTTGATAAAGGAGGATTTTTATCAATTGTGTTAAAACCAAAACTGCCGTCCATAAAGGATACCGTGGCAAATAAAGCACCACCTTTTTCTCCTGATTTGGAAAGTGGCACAGCAACTTTTTTTGCAAACTCAAAAGCTTTCTTTAGAAAGTCTTCATCAAATGCTACATCATGAATATTTTTAGTAACATTAAAAGATTTGCTCTTATCATGGAGGATATTTAATACCGGAAGTATAATAAGACCAGCAATATTAGTGATTTTTTCAGTTTTATGGCCACTTGGAATTACTATTTTTAAATTTTTATATTCATTAGAATTTTTAAGGGGTTCTTTTTTAACAGAAATTATCTGGCGATTTATATGTAAAGAACAAGAAATATCATCTAATACAGGAAATTTGGAGTTTTTTTTTCCGGTGAGAATCATCAAGATAATCAATTATATGTTTCAGAGTTTTAAGTTCGCCCATCATATCCGGTGAAATAGATTTTGTATTTGGCATACACTCTTCAAATGCTGAAAGAATTTCAACTCTTTTAATAGAGTCAATACCGAGATCTGATTCTATGTCCATTTCAATTTCCAGCATATCGATAGGATACCCCGTAAGGGAACTTACAACATTAAGCAAATTTTCTGTAATTTCTTCTCTTGCTGAATTTAATTGAATATCGTTTTGTTTTAATATTTCAACACTATTATTGGGTTCAGGTTCTGAATTATGTAAATGTAAACTATCTGATTTAAGGCTTTGTTCCGAGCCTGTAAGATGTTTGGCTATTTGTCCTAAAGTTCTAATTGTTCCCATTTCATCGGGAGAAATTGAATTTACTTCCGGCAATTTTTCCTCAACTGCTGATAAAATTTCAACTCTTTTTATGGAATCTATACCAAGGTCAGATTCAATATCCATATCCAAATCAAGCATTTCAATTGGATAACCTGTAAGGGAACTTACAACCTCAAGAATTACCTGTACAGTTTCATCGGTTTTTATTTTAGAATTGGTTTCAGACGGTGTTTTATAATGGGCTTTATTTATTGCGGTATCTTTTTTTGTAACGGGTATTTCATTATGATGATTAATATAAGAATTTTCATTAATAGAAGAATCTTCATTAGATACCGTATTGCTAAGAGTTTCACTTTTCGTTGTAGCTGATAAATTATTATAATTATCAGTTACCGATTCAGCATTGATTACAGGTTGAGGAGGGGCAGTTGCTACACTATTAAACTCTGTAGGTATATCAGTTAAAAATTTTGTTTTATCCATCATACTTTGCAGTGCTCTGCCAGCTTCAGCCTGGGTCTCTAAAAATAGTTTATGTGCCTCTGTTGTTTGAGAATGAAGTAAATGTATTGATTTTAATCCTTCCTGAACAACTTTCAAAGTAGGTTGCACATTGGAATGTACGGTTTTAATCTTTTCAGTGTTATTAATTTTTATATTTTCAACAGTATTGGTGCTATCTTTTAACTTAATAATATTATTTGATTTATATAAACTGCCCGATTCTTTAGCACTATTAAAATTATTAGTTTCAGTTGGTTTCTTCTTTAATTTTATATTCCTGTTTTGATTATTGTTTTTACTTTTACTGTCATTTTTACTGTTTGTGTCAGGCTCGGAATCAAGTTTAGGATGCGGATTGGCACCACATACAGAAACAGTAATTTTTTTTCTTTTTTTCTTTAAAACAGGTTCTTCCCATTTATCCAATAATACCGGATAACCAGATGCTGCAAGTATTGATAATGATCTCGCAAGGTCTTTGATGCCGGAATTTTTACCGGACGATGCATCCATTGCAAGAACAGTACACTCTTTTTCTATACCCTTTTGGCTTTACGGCACTTTTTACAAGACTGCTGTGAAACGCCGCCGCAACGGGAAGTTTTATCGCTTTAATTTTCTCTTCTTTACAAAGTTTGGCAGCAAGGTAAATATCATCAGTTGCACCGGATAGCACCCCCTGATCATAACTATTTCGATTTGCAAGAATTAAGTTCGGACATTTTTGTTTTATAAACTCTTCAATTTTTTCTAAAGGTGCTCTAATTGCCAGCATGGAACCACTATCACCATCTTTTCCTGCTTCGGCCATAAATTTGCCCCGTGCAATGGAAAGTGAAAGAAATGTATCTTCATCAATCCAGCCGGCAGAACAGAGAGCAGAAAGTTCTCCAAAACTGTGTCCGCATGTAAATTCAGGAGTTATTCCAAATTCCTTTAGTATCTTATTCATGGCAATACTTACAGCACCAATAGAAACCTGTGCAATATCGGTACTGCGAAGATTATCTTCGGACTCCTTTTTACTTTGCATATACTCGGGAAGGGGATAAATATGGTCGCAAAGAGTTTGTTTTTTTTCTTTTGCTTCCAGATTAAATTTTACTTCAGCGTTTGAAAGAACTTTGCCTGCCTCCGGGAAAGTACATAGAAGATCCCGACCCATATACGTATATTGACTTCCTTGTCCCGGAAAGACAAAAGCTGTTTTTCCATGATATTTACCTTTGCCATAATAAATTCCATTAACCGACCATGCAAATTGAGATTGGGCATTTTTATTACCAGTTAGATTGCTATCCGGTAGATTGCTATCTGGTAGATTATTTTCAGGTAAATTATTACCAGTTAAATTACTATTTGGTAAATTATGCTCGGACTGATTATTTTTACTCTCAAAAGTAGAAACAGCCTTATCAATTATTTCAGATACTATACTATTTCTATCTAAAACTATAATAAGTCTATGATTTTGATCCGATAGAAAAGATTTACGTGTTTGATAAGCGAGAAATGAAAACTCTTCTGTTTGATCTTTTAATGAACTTCCCTGTTTAAGCAATTTTTTAAATTCAATAAGCTTTGTTAGAAGTTGTTCTTTTTTATTTGCACAAAAAGCAATAATTTCAACTGCTCCTGTCCAGGATATTTTTTCTTTCTCCGGACAATACTCTTCTAATACCGCATGAAAATTGCTACCTCCAAATCCAAAAGCACTTACACCTGCACGTCTTGGATGATTATCAGAAGGCATCCATGGACGGGACTTGGAATTAAGGTAAAAAGGACTCTCTTTTATATTTAATTTAGGATCAGGATTGTCAGCTTTTAAGGTAGGGGGGAGAACCTTATGGTAAAGGCTTAGAGCAGTTTTTATTAAGCCGGCAGCACCAGCTGCTGCTTTGGCATGACCTATCATAGATTTTACTGTTCCAATGGCACACTTATTATTATCTGTGTATTGGGAAAAAAGTTCTGAAATAGCGTTGAACTCAACCGCATCACCAACTCTTGTTCCTGTACCATGGGCTTCTATAAGACCAACTGTTTCAGGTGAGATATCAGCTTCCTTATAAGCAGCTTTCAAAGCCTTTAACTGACCTGCTGAATTAGGTGCATAAATACTTCCCGACTTTCCATCGCTGGATGTTCCCATCCCTTTTATAACTGCATATATACGATCATTGTCTCTTTTTGCATCTTCAAGACGTTTTAAAACAACCATTCCAATTCCTTCAGCAAGCACAGTACCATCTGAGCTGTCAGAAAAAGGTTTTGCATCTCCTGAATGGGAAAGCACAGATGTTTTTGCAAAACACATGTGCATAAAAATATCATTTAAAGTATCCACACCGCCGGTTATGGACATATTGCTTCGTCCGGCAAGAAGATCTAAAATAGCATGATTTATCGCACTTAACGAACTTGCACAAGCTGCATCAACAACAGTATTGGTTCCACCGAGATTAAACCTGTTACAAATTCGTCCGGAAACAACATTGCCAAGTAATCCCGGAAAAGAATTTTCCTGCCATGATACATATGAATCTGAAATTCGTTTTATCACTTCTTCGGTTTTTTCAGGTGATATACCGGAATTTTCAAGTGCCCGTTTCCAAACAGGATGACCAAGCCTTGTACTTAAAGGTATTACAAGTTCTTGTGTACCTGTTACACCAAGATATACGCTGGTATTTTCATTATCAAAACTACGTAGGTTATCACCATAACCGGCATCGGTTAGAGCCATTTTGGCTATAACAAGACTTAATATCTGAGAAGTATCGATAGCTTCAAGCAAATTTGGAGGAATGCCAAATTCAGATGGATCAAAAGAGACAGGAGAAAGAAAACCACCTCGTTTGCAATAAGTATGGTCTGGCTTTTTATGATCCTCACTATAATAATCGTTGGCAGACCAGTGGGATTTTGGAACATCAGTTATTGCGTCCTCACCATGAAAAATAAGCCGCCAGTATTCTTTTAAGCCGAATGATTTAGGAAAAAGAGCACCCATACCGATAATGGCAATGGAATTGTCAGTTGTTTTATTTGGTGTTTTACTTGAATTATTACTATCCATTTATTAATCTCATACTACGTTTAAAGTTTTCACTTTCATTGAATTTGAAGAACTTAGTAAAATGGTTTTTTTATATAATTTGTCATGGCGAATAATACGCCACAATAAAAAATGAAGGTCTTTATACTACAGTTTTTCTATGGACTCTCATATAAAAAGGATAAGGAAAATTCAAATAATTTTGTTGTTTTACATTTATTTTACATTATAAAACGAAATTGGCTTAGGACTCACGTAACCGTTCACGAACAAGAAATGTGATTTTTCGGTAATCTCACATTTGTAAGCGTTCATAAGTGCCTTATATTCGCATAAACAGCTTATCATATAATAGTTGTCCTATGTATGACAAGCTGTTTATGTGAAGATGAGGTATTGTGAACGCTTACGGGTTCACCAAACAATAAATTGTACTTATTGAGTGTTGAGATTCTGACCGGGTTGCGTTGTGAAAGCGTAGTAATACTATCGTATTTTGAGCTTTCACAACGCAATCCAGTTAAACATATCAGCGTTTAAGAAGTACAAGTTATTTTTTAGTGAGCCCTTAACTCGGCAAAGAACATTTGACTTAGTGTTTTCATTTCAGTATATCAGCAGGGTGAATTAGCTTGGAAGTTTAAGAAGTGCAAGTTATTTATTTGTGATCCCTTTTGATAGAAGATGGTGATACTGCATTTGATATTATTGATGAGAAGCTGGGTAAATAATAGTGGTGCCACGCATGGGAGATGATAATTAAATGAGAATTAACGTAGGCACAATTAGAAGCGATTGTAATGGATTTGACAACATTGCTGATATTGCTGCCAAAACAAGGGGTATTTTGTTCGATTCTATTGAGCTGGACATTTCATCATGCAATTTTTTCGAAGCCAATATGGCTGCTCCGCTTTATGCTGTGATTGCCCGACTTCGTGATGAATTGAATGATGTGTCAATTGCTCATGTGCCATCAGGAGTAAGTACAATTCTCCGGAAAAATAAATTCTTGAGCGTATTTAATCAGCCTGACTTAACGGACACCAATCAGACAACACTACCGTTCAAGATTTTCAAATTGAGCGCAGGTGATCAGTTTAATGATTATCTCGATATCTACATGCGAGGAAGAGGAATTCCGGTTATGTCTGAAGCATTAACAAAACGATTCAGGCAGAGCCTTTTTGAGATATTTCTCAATGCGACCATCCATTCACAATCTGAATCTGGAATATTTGTATGCGGGCAATTTTATCCACAAAAGCATCGAATGGATTTTACCATTGCTGATTCCGGAGTCGGCATTCGGAAAAACGTACGAAGATACACTGGGAAGCCAAAACTGAATTCCTGTAAGGCCATTGAATGGGCAATGACTGAAGGAAATACAACGAAAACTGGAAATCAGCCAGGAGGTCTTGGTCTGAAGCTGATCAAAGATTTCATCCAAATGAATGTCGGGAAAATTCAGGTTGTATCAAGATTTGGATATTACGAATTTTCTGCAAACGGTGAGTCTATTCAGAAAATGAATAATGATTTTCCCGGAACCTGCATAAATATTGAAATTAACACAGAGGATAGAGGCAGTTACTGTTTGAAATCAGAATTAAAAAGTGAAGATATTTTCTAAAATTTAAGGAGCTACTATGAGTGAACAAATCAAAATAAAGGTAGCGGATCTGATAGGTAGTCCGCTTTGCATATCCGCTGAGGACGGCCAAAAAGTGTTTGGTAAGGTAGAGCAGCTTGTGAAAGCCGGGAAAGAAGTTACCATCTCATTTGAAAATGTAACCATGCTAATCTCGCTTTTTCTCAATGTAGCAATTGGACAGCTCTATGGTTTTTTTAGTGAGGAAGCTATTCGCATACAGTTGAAAGTTGAAGGACTTTTATCTGATGACATGGAGCTACTTAAACGCGTTGTGGATAATGCCAAAAAATATTATGCCAACAAGAAATCTTATGATGACGCATGGCTGGAGGAGGATGGCAATGAAGAATAAGGCACATGATCTTTCTTACTATTCTTTCAGTTCGAATGAGCAAATTCTTGTGGATACAAATATCTGGCTTTACCTGTTTCCCGCACCAACTGATCCGTCAAATAGATTTGCGACTCAATATTCGACTGCCTTCTCAAATCTTGTTTCTGCACAAGCTCAACCTGTTCTTGATCCAATGGTGTTGAGTGAGTACTTGAATCGCTATATAAGAATTGAGTGGGAAGGAAACTATAAGATCATATATCCAAAATTTAAGGATTTCAGAAATTCAGCAGTTTTTTCAGCAGTTGCATCTGCAACAGAAACATTTGCCAAAAAAATCTTAAGCTTTTGTGAAATCCATTCTATTTCTGCAAGTGAATTGGATCTAAATCAGGCACTATCTGATTAACCATAAATGGACACAATAAATACGAATTGAATGATGAGATTCCTATGTGTCAAAGGAGTTCAATCGACGTAGTCCGTTATGACTTGGACGATGAGCTTTTGACATTGAGAGAACAATAAGAGAGATGAAAAAAAGAGTGCCCTGAATTTCTAAATTGACATTGATTAGATCTTATTTTATCTCAAAATATTCCAAATTTGAAAAACTTCCCATGCAATTTCCATTATAGGATCTAATGGCTACAAATAATTTAATACCAGTATCTAATATTACTGACAAGTTAGTTGATGGGCCTAAATCTAATATTTCAACAGGATTTGCAGAAGGGTAGGGTGCATAGTAAAGTTGATAGCCTGTAGCTTTTTGTACAGGATTAAATGATATATCTACGTTATTGCCACTAACTTTAACTTTAAGAGAAACACCGGTGGGTAACTCTGGTGCAGAACATATTTGACTGGTTATCCAATCTGTAAAACGAGAAACTCTGGTATAAACACCATACGCATCAGGAAGTGCACATCCAATACCAAAACTTGTAATACCTATTTGTAATGGGTCCCCAACAGCATTGGCAATAAAAAGTGGACCTCCGCTGTCACCACTGCACGAATCCTTGCCACCTAAAGCTTTTAAATTGCTTCTTCCAAGAAGAATATCAAAATCAATACCATGGGCATTATATACACAATGTGCTGCGGTAAGTACCCAGTTTGGATGAATAAGACTTCCACCGCATATTTGACCATCAAAGTCAGAACCAAAATCGGGATTAATAAGAGCTGCCATCCATGGCCATGCATTAGGGTCGGCATCAAAACCGCCAATAATTTTTTTGGTCTGGGTAGTAGGCATAATATGATTTTTATTTAATGTGAAATCGTTTCCATATAAGGTGCCAATTTCTAAAATGAAAAAAGTAAATACCAAAAAAATTACCCATAGTGTTTTTACCCATTGTCTGTTTGTATTATTAAAGTGTATCATTTTAATAACCTCCTATTACTATTCGGTTAAAAGTTGTTCAACATCAATTATAAGACCGACTATTCCATCTGGTAGAATTGCACCACCTGCAATTCCTTTGATATTTTTCATAATTTTCCCAAGACTTTTAATTACAATTTGTTGTTTTCCCAAAAGTTCGTCAACAAGAAGAGCGGCTTTCTGTCCACCTGACTCAACAACTATATATATCTTATGGCTATCAGGTTCTATTACTACTTCATGTTCCGATAAATTATTGTGAAGCAGGTTATCAAGGTCATAAAGAGGAACAATGTCGCCTTGCACCTTTACCATTTTTCCCTGTTCCATAATATCTGTTATTTCGTTCACATCAAGTCTGTTTGAAGTTACTATGGAGAGTGCAGGAATAATGTAGCGTGTTTTATTTGATAATACTATCATTCCGTCAATAACTGCAAGAGTTAAAGGTAGCTGGATAGTAAATACAGTTCCTTTGTTTTTTTCTGATTCTATAGTTACATGTCCATGTAACGATTCAATACTGCTTTTAACAACACTCATGCCAACACCGCGGCCAGAAATTTGTGTTAATTTATCGGCAGTTGAAAAACCTGCATGAAAAACTAAGTTTAATATTGCATTATCGTCAAGAGACGCATCTTTACTAATAATATCCTTTTCAATAGCTTTTTGTAAAATTTTTTCTTTATCTAAACCGTAACCATCATCTTCAATTTCAATAATTATATTTCCGCCTTTATGAAAAGCACGAAGTTCTATGGAACCTTCTTTTGGTTTTCCGGTATTAATACGTTCCTGAAATGATTTTTCAATTCCATGATCGACAGCATTTCTGGTCATATGAATTAGTGGATCTCCAAGTTTATCCACAATTGATTTATCAAGTTCTGTATCTTCTCCTTTCATGGAAAAAATTATTGATTTACCAGATTTTTTTGAAAGGTCTCGAATAACTCTTCCCATTTTATTAAAAAGAGATTTTACCGGAAGCATTCGCATGGATAAGGCTGTTATTTGAAGTTCTTTGATAATTTTATTTAATCTGCCAATATTACGTTGAAGTTCAGAAGATTTACTTTGTTTTACATCTTTAAATTCAGTTACCATGGTTTCGGCAATGGCAAGCTCACCTATCAGATCAACCACACGGTCTAATCGTTCAGAATCGACATTTATGGTTTCTTTTATCTGACCGGACGATATGCGTGTTTCTTGCTTTGTATTATCAGAAAAAACAGGTTGTTTTTCTTCGGTAATAACTTTGACCTGACTTACTGTTTTTTTATCAACTACAGATACGTTTTGCAGATTTTTTGTTTTTTTAATTCTTTCCAATAAGGGTTTAACCGGAACACAAGATATAGTTAAGCCTGAATAGTACCTAAAAGCATCTCTTATCCAGTCAATTGAGGCAAGAATAATATCTACATGCGAAAGAAAGTTCGTATTTTCAATTATATCTTCAGTTTGATGGCAAACTTTTCCTATATCCTCAAGACTTAAAACCCCAGCTTCCCCTTTTAAAGTATGAAAAAAACGCTTTAATTCCTGGAGTGTATTAGTATTACCGCTTTGTTCCGTTTCAAGAACAAGGGCTTCCATTTTCCCAAGTATTTCTTCCTGCATAGAAAGAAACTGTCCGTAAAGATTATAATCTAAATGTTCAGGTAATTCACATGGATGTATTAGATTTTTT
>NBLS01000060.1:3436-3742 GCA_002084385.1 Desulfobacteraceae bacterium 4572_19 | reverse complement strand
AGTGTTAGTTACAGCAGAGGCTTTATCATGATTATCGTTTGTTGTATTATTACTGTTATTGGTTAATTGTTGTTGATTTCTACATAATACTTGAAGTCGTTTTATAGTATTATCAAGCGATTCAAAAACTTTAACCTGATCACTATCTTTACTTTGAGAGTTTATTTGAAAAAATGCCGTTATACTGGCAAGACCTTTTTCAGCCTCGGTTTGTATTTCATTTAAAGAAAATTCCTGAGCTTGTTTTGCAATCTGATTAAAACTCTTTAAAAGAGCTTCCATATCTTCAATGCTATTTGCATCTGA
>NBLS01000060.1:0-3429 GCA_002084385.1 Desulfobacteraceae bacterium 4572_19 | reverse complement strand
AAGTAAACTTAAATTTCAATAAAAAATATAAAATTAAATAAAAAAAATTGAAAACTTGACGTATGGCTTTAAGATGCGATACTACGATTAATAAAATCTGTTTTAGCGTAAACGTTTACAAACATTTCATCTTTGCATAAACCGCTTATTATATAGAGCAACTATTATATGATAGGCTGTTTATGCAAATATAAGGCACTTGTGAACGTTTACAAATGTGAGATTACCGAAAAATCATATTTCTTATTCGTGAACGATTACGTTTTATTTTAATAATTTACCATGGCAAATAGTACGCTATAACTTGCCATGGCGGATAATAGCCATAACAAAAAATGAAAGTCTTTTTATACAGTTTTTTCATGGACTTTCATACAAAACTATGAATTAAGGGTGTAATAATGAAAAAATCAATAATAAAAGCTACAGGCATAGCAATTCCTGAAAGACTTGTAACTAATGAAGATTTAACTCAATGGATGGATACCTCCGATGAGTGGATAAAACAACGAACAGGTATTGAACAACGATACTGGATTCCCGAAGGATCAGAAATAGGGGCATCTGATCTTGGTCTGGACGCTTCAACAATAGCTTTGGAAAGAGCCGGTTGGCAGCCTGAAGATATTGATATGATAATTTTTGCTACATTAAGTCCTGATTATCAATTTCCGGGTCCAGGGTGTCTTTTACAACATAAATTAGGTCTTGAAACAACTCCGGCCCTTGACATAAGACAGCAGTGTACAGGTTTTCTTTACGGTTTGGCAACAGCAGATTCTTATATTAAATCAGGTCTTGCAAATAAAATTCTTTTTGTAGGTGCAGAAGTTCACAGTACCGGTTTGGATATTTCAACAAGAGGCAGGGATGTTGCTGTTATCTTTGGAGATGGTGCCGGAGCTATCTGTATCGAAGGCGTTGAAGATGAATCAGACAAACCTGGAGGTGTACTTGGAGTAGCACTTCATGCCCAGGGCAGCCAATATAAAAATCTTATGTTAGAAGCACCAAGTTCCAAAATACAGGGAAGGATTAATAAAGAGATGATGAAAGATGCTCGTCATTATCCTGTAATGAATGGAAGTGTTATTTTTAAACAGGCCCTTCGTCGTCTTCCGCAGGTTACAAAAGAGATCCTTGAAAAAACAAATCTTACAATTGATGATATTGATCTTATTATTCCCCATCAGGCAAATCTGAGAATTAACCAGTTTTATCAGGAGATGCTTAAAATACCTTCTGAAAAAGTATTTAATAATATTCAGCACTACGGCAATACAACAGCTGCGAGTATTCCAATTGCATTTGATGAAGCAATTGAAAAAAAACTAATTGGTAAAACAGGCGATATCGTATTTTTTACAGGGTTTGGAGCAGGATTAACATGGGGTGGCATAATTTACCAATTTGATTAATTTGCCATGGCGAATATACGCCACAACAAAAAATGAAAGTCTCTATAATACAGCTTTTTTATTGATTTTCATATAAATATAATACTGTTTTTGAAAACATATTTGTAAAATAATAAATAAAAATTTAAATAAGCAATACTTATCCTTTGACAACACAGTATTCATTCTGTTATAAGCAAACTTGTAAGTGGAAGTTGTAGAGAAAATAGTTTTTAAGAGGGCGACTATCTGGGCAGATATAGACTGTCAGATAATTAATTTCACAAGGCATAGTGAAGAAGCCGTGTTGGATGCTAACGAAAGCAGGCTTTAAAAATTTTGTTGTTGCGATAAACGGAGAAGATGCCATAGAAAAGTTGAAGGATGCTACCGTTGATTTGGTTATAAGTGATTGGAATATGCCTAAAATGGATGGTCTTGAACTTTTAAAATGGCTAAGAGAACAAGATAAGTACAAATCGTTGCCTTTTATTATGGCAACTGCCCAGGGAGATAAAACGCAACAGGCTATTGTGCTTGATGCTGGTGGTAATAATCATATTGCAAAGCCTTTCGATGCTGAACAGATTAAGAAAAAAGTTGATGAAACGTTTGGGGAAGAAGATGATGAGGGCGGTGCATACGAACGAGAGGTGATAGATGGTAAGGTTCTTATTAATGTTGCCCATATTCAGATTACCGATCATTTAATTCTTGGTATATTAAAACACCAGATTGAAACAGGGGAAGTCGTGCCTGATTATTTTGATTTGGCAACCCATTGCCTTCCAGGATGGAATCCTGTGCAAGATGCCATTGAGCAGGAACAAATTGATTGTGCTTTTGTTTTAGCTCCCATCGCAATGGATCTTTTTGCCTTTGGAACTCCAATTAAATTAACACTTTTTGCCCATAAAAATGGAAGTACCTTTGTAAGAAATAAAAATTACGATCCCAGATTTGATTCACTTCAATCTTTTTACAAGTATAAGGTTGTTAATCTTCCACATAAAATGTCAGTTCATAATATGCTTGCATTTAAGTTTCTAAAAGAACTTGGTTTACGTCCTGGTGTTCCGGGTAAAAAATCAATTAATGTTCGTTTTGAGGTTATTCCTCCTATTAAAATGGGTGGGGTAATGAAAGAAAATGATGATGTGGCCGGTTTTATTGTGGCAGAACCTATAGCGTCAAAATCCATTGCACTTGGAATAAGTGAGCTTGAATATTTTTCTGCTTCTCGTTGGGAAGATCATCCTTGTTGCGTAGTTATTATGCAAGATGATTTTATAGAACAGTTTCCGGATGCAGCACAGGAGTTTACATCACTGCTTGTTCAAGCCGGTAAATTTGTAGAACAAAATTTGGAACTTGCAGCACAAATAGCAGTTGATTTTTTAGATCCTAATAAAGCGATAGGGCTTACACCGGAAGTTCTTATGAGGGTTCTTTCTTTGCCACAGGGTATTAAAATGAATAATTTGTATCCGGTAAAAGAAGACTTAGATACAATTCAACAATATATGTTTAACCAAATGGGTATTGGAAAGCTTATTGATCTTGATACATTCGTTGATTTAAGATTTGCAGAGGTTGCCTGTAAGGGGTAGTCTATGAATGAAGAAGTTGTTTTATCCTCTTCCTTATTTAAGTTACCGTTCATGAACAAGAAATGTGATTTTTCGGTAATCTCGCATTTGTAAGCGTTCACAAGTCCTTGTATTCGCATAAACAGCTTATTATATAATAGTTGTCTTATATGTATGACAAGCTGTTTATGTGAACGCTTACCTTATTTATTTATTAAAGCAATTCTATATTGAATATATGCAGCTCGAAACGCTTCGTAAGGAGAAATTGCAGCATCTTTTAGAAGTTGATATTCACCGGTTCTAAAGGATGCTCTATTAATAAAGTCCACGCTTTGGATACCATAAGCAAGTGTGACGGGTTTTACATAGCTTACAGGATATAAAAAAATATCACCAGCAAGACCTACTGTATCCCGAAGGGTTGATGGTCCAAGAAAAGG
>NBLS01000059.1 GCA_002084385.1 Desulfobacteraceae bacterium 4572_19 | reverse complement strand
ATGGATTGTGTGCAAATAGCAATATCCGGGGTTTTTAGACAGTCTGCCGTTGTGCCCCATTAAACAAAAACTTTTTACTAAATAGGGATTTGAAATATGCGTAAGTCTCTTTTTAACAGAATAGACAATGATTTAAGAGAAAGTCAAATTAGGTGGAAAGTAGTTTTAGCCATTATACCAATTGCTTTATCAACCTATATATTTCATGAATGTGGACATTGGATATTTGGTGAATTGTCGGGTAATGATATGATATTAAGTTTAAATAATTCAGCTCCTAAGAGTGGGCATTTCATAAAAGAATCTGATGCTCTTTGGTCTGCAAATGGAGGACCTGCTTTTACAATTTTGCAAGCAGTGATTTTTTTACTGGTTACAAAAAAACAAAATCCCTATGAATGAAAAATTAAAACAGAATAAACAAAATGCGGTAGCCTTTTATAAAATGGCTTACGAAGGAAACCCGAAAAAAGCGACTGATTTATATGTCGGGAATGAATACATTCAACATAATCCATTAGTTGCAGATGGAGTTCAACCACTTATTGATTACTTTGATAGAATGGCAAAAGAATATCCAGAAAAGAGATATTAAACATGAGCACTCTAAAGGAATACAAATTATGGAAATCCACGATTCAATTTCAATTTCACAAAGCCCCGAAAAAATATGGAACTTCTGGGCGCTGGTTACTACAGATGTTCAATGGCGAGATGGTATCACCAAAGCTGAATTGACCTCGCAGCCACCTTATGGGGTAGGTTCAACAGGAATACATTTCCATAAAGACTTAGGGCCTATGCCCTGGACAATTATCAAGTGGGAAGATGGTCGCCATATGGAATGGGTCTTTGAAGACAGCAGAATGAAAGGGGCTATAGGTTTCTACCGTGTGGAACCTGAGAATGATGGCAGCCGTGTAACCATGCAATCCAAAATGGCACTTACCTTTTTCATGCGTATCATAATGGTTATTATGAGAGGTATTATAAAAAAGAGTATAAAAGGTGACCTGCATAAGCTGAAGGCAATAATGGAGAAGCAGGAAAGTTAGTCGTCTTTTAAAAGTACAACAGCCGCTAACAGCAAATCATAGCCCATAGCCGCTTTTATGAAATTGAGGAAATTGACTATGCTGGAGCTGCTGCTCAGATAAAAATCCTATTTATAATAAATGACAATAATAAAATTTATGATTTCCTTAAAATGTTGAAAATCTCAGAACTCCTGATCCTCTAAAAAAGGTCATGTCGCGATTTTGTAATTCATAATCAAATTTGTGCCAGGATATTTGGTCTTAGTTTCATTCAATAAGTTACAAATATTTTTGATAGTATCATTCATTCTAGGACTAGATTGGGAGTATAAGCTAACTGTAAGTGTGTTGTTTTGATAATCAGGAACAATATCTGCATGAGAGTTTATTATACTTTTAACAAGAGCCCTTTTTTCATTTATGCTTTTTTTGTAGTTACTTGATAGCAAGGTAGCAAATGAAGTTTCTGCCCTGTAACATATTATTTTTATAATGTTTTGAAAACGTTTACTCTCGAGGTTTAGCTTGTTGTACCTTACATTGTCAGGCATATCTTCTATTTTGATTTTATAAGGTATTTGTTTTCTTGCATCCAGCAATTGTTCTTGTTGCTGTTTAAAGTCATGAAGTTCTCGCTTTACCTTTATTTGTTTTTCTACATACTTGTTTGTGCTGTCCAGATCATCATTCACATTATCTTCTTGCAACTTATATAATGCAGCCATCCTCCGGCTGATTTTTTCACGAATTTTCTTCAGGCGGTACGCTATATTGTTGTACTCCGGGTTAACTACAACAAAGTCTTTATCTATCTGTTCTACTGCATATTGAAGCAGCCTGTCAAAATCATAATCCTGTCGCATGTACTTAAAAAAATTCTCCTGTGTCCAACGTGCAAACATTTGGATGGCAACCATGTGCAGTGATAGTTTTTTATTGGTTGTTATTACACTGGTTTGATGATCACCTGACAGGCGTCGTATCTCACGCATTTGTGCTTTATTTAATTCTATAGTTTTTTCTGCAAGGAGCATTTTTGTTTCATTGCCTTCTATGTCAATTTTGTGTTCATTAAAATCGTTATTGTTCCAGATCTCTTTTACATTTTTACGATATGTAATTATGGCAATGCGATACTTATCCCATAGTCTTTGAAAAAAAACAGGACTATACGCTTCCCTGTCGAATACAAGTGTGAAACGTGGCAGGTCGGGGTCGCCCTCTAATTCCCCTTGAGTGTATTTTGACGGTATCTCCTCTAATAATGTTGGGATAATTTGTGTTTCAAGCATTTCTATAAGTTTCTCATTTACCTGTCCGGTAACATAGAAATAGGGCATGCCATCTTTATTGTTTACCCAAAATTCCTGCATGCCAGGCAAACAAAGTTTTTGCCTTGCTACATGTTTCTTTCCTAACTTAGCTTTGTGCCCGTTGTAAACCTGGACATGGCCATCGATGTAATAAAACTCGTTTTCTTCCTGGTGTGACCATTTTTTTGCCAGGTCCATATTCCATTGCCAGGATTTTTGTTGTGTGCATATTTCTTTCAATTTCCCCCTTAAGCATTTGGCTTCAGGTACACGGTCAAGTCCCATTATCTTTCCAAATTCCCCGGGGCTGTGATGCTTTAACTGCTCAGGGTTTTTAATCCTGCGCAAATACATAAAGGCAATAAACAGTATGACAAAAGTAATGTGGTAATAGCCTTTTTGTAACTCCTGGAAGTGGTCTTTAAAACTGAACAAGCCGGTTTGTCCTAAAAAAGGCAAAAGGAATAATACCCCCGCTTGCGGAACGCTTTCGCAGGGTTCAAAATGAACAGGTGTGCTTTCAAGCTGGTGGTTTACGGCAAGCCCTCTTGCTTCTATATTTGTGGCGCCTACACCGATAATGTTTGATACTAATATATCTTGTTGGTTCCTGGTGCAGGGAGAGCTTAATCCACATTGACTGTTTTTATAGCTTCCATTTTTTTTTAATGTTACCTTTTTTAATATGGTAACGCAATGCCCCTTCGGTTACACTAAGTAATCGGGCAACATCCCTTACCGAATAAAAGTCATCAATCATTTGCTGGGCATCTTTTAAAACATCATCTGTTATTTTATGGGCCCTGCCCCGATTTTCTTCTCTGCTAAAAAACCAGCTTGCACCCTTCTCCCGTAGAGCCTTAGCATATCGTTGTATGTTACGGTTGCTTACACCAAAGGTCTTAGCTATCTCACTGGGTCTGCAAAGACCGCTTACTACAAGGTCAGCAGTAATATAACGGTAACTGTTAAGGTCATTTTTATCATGGCAATGGATCGGTGACCCGTTATGAAGGTAATAGACTAAATCATCTTTTTCAAATATACCTACACTTGAATTTATTAATCTTGTCGTGTTCGGGAATATGGGAAGTTGCATTTGCATCAGCTGGAATTTTTAACAAAAGTGCGACTTCCTGGTTTACGATGCAAGGTTTATAATTAATTGATTTCCATAAATCAGGTCAGGAGTTCTGAAATTGATGGTCGCTGGAGAATTGTAAATATCATTGATTATTAAATAATTTTATCGAACCCAACAGAAATTAAAAATCAACAATTAAAATTCAATAATGAAATTATACATTGAAAAACCGGCTTTTTTGATAAATTTATTTATAGCTACAGTATTAATTACGGGCTGCGGTAACAGGGCTTGTGAATCTCCGGTTTTTGGATTCAGGATAATTAATTCCTATCCTCACGATACCCTGGCTTTTACAGAAGGATTATCTCTTTATGATGGATGTATCGTTGAAGGAACCGGGATCCCTGGCTACTCATCGCTAAGGAAATACCGGCTGAAAACCGGAGATATGATTGATTTCTATTCCGTTTCGAACAGGTATTTCGCAGAAGGAATCACAATATTTAACAAAAAAGTCGCCCAGATTACTGAGGATGCCAATATTGGCTTTATTTATGACCTGAATGATTTTAACCTTGTTGATAGTTTTGAATATAATAGCAGGGGATGGGGAATAACATGGGACGGTAAAGACCTGATCATGAGCGATGGTTCTGAAAAGCTCTATTTTATAGATACTATCAATTTCGATATTCACAAAACCCTCGAAGTAAGTTGTTGCGATACGGCTGTTAAAAAATTAAATGAAATGGAATATGTTAATGGGGAGATCTATGCCAACATTTGGCCGGGAAGTCTAATTGCCTGTATTTCGCCAACCGATGGCCGGGTAAATCGCTGGATTGATCTGGAAGGAATTTTTGATCCGGAAGAAATCTCAGATGAAAGCTTGTCAGAATTAAAAAGATTAAAAATGTCGATACCGGAAAAAAAAGAGGCGTGCCCCAACGGAATTGCGTACGACCCAATAAATGACAGGCTTTTTGTTACAGGAAAACTCTGGCCCCGGATTTTTGAGATAGAGATTACAGATAATGTGATTCCGGACAGCAAATAGATTTGAAATCATTTGAATTTATTCCCTGCAATTTGGACCCTGTCAGGGTGGGAGTGGTTTAGATAAATAAGTTACAGGGCATTTGAGAAAAGAGCTAACAATGGCATATTTTGAATAATAAGAGAAATTAAAAAAATGAAAATAGCTGAAATAATTTTAAAAGCAGAGAAGCCTGAACTTTATGAAAAAGGCACATCATTTATGTGGACTGATAAACATATTTCAAAACAACTGTTAAATATTCATTTGAATCCCGATATTGACCTTGGAAGTAGGAAAAGATCAACTATAGAAGAAACCGCCAATTGGATATTAAGCACACAAAAAGAGAAAGGAAAACTAAATATACTTGATTTAGGTTGCGGTCCAGGTCTTTACACCGAAATATTTGCAGAAAAAGGTCATAGCGTAACAGGAATAGATATTTCAAAAAATTCTATTGAGTATGCTAGCAAGTCTGCCGAAGGCAAAAAAATGGATATAGCCTACTTAAATACAAGTTATTTAGAAGTTAACTTAGAATCAAACAAGTATGATTTAGTTGTATTGATATACACTGACTTGGGAGTATTAAT
>NBLS01000058.1 GCA_002084385.1 Desulfobacteraceae bacterium 4572_19 | reverse complement strand
AAGCTGTTTATGCGAATATAAGGCACTTGTGAACGCTTACAAATGTGAGATTACCGAAAAATCACATTTCTTGGTCGTGAACGGTTATGTAACATCAAACCTTAAACCGAATATTTAAAATATCTCCATCATCAACGATATAATCTTTTCCATGAAGATATATTTTACCAGCTTTTTTTAACTCAGCTTCGTTACCATGCTCCATAAGTTCATCATACTTCATAACTTCTGCACGGATAAACCCCCTCTGAAGGTCAGAATGAATTACTCCTGCAGCTTCAGGAGCAGACGAGCCCGTTTTTACAAGCCACTGACGCACTTCATCTGTTCCCACTGTAAAAAACGATACCAAACCAAGAGCTTCAAGACAAAGACGGGCAAGGGTTGACAACGCAGGTTCTTTAATACCAAGCTCACTTAAAAACTCTTCTTTTTCTTCATCGGTATCCAACATAACAATTTCAGATTCAACCTGTGCAGATATTTGCATAACTTTCATTAAATCCAAATCGCATCGTTCTTTTAAATCCTGCATTAACTTATTATTTTGTATCTTATCCTCGGCAATATTTAATACAAGCACCATCTGTTTTTTTGTAATAAAAGGGTAACTTTTAATAAAAGCCTCTTCATCTTCAGAAAACGCCATTAATCTGAGGGGTTTTTCCCCTTCAAGATGCTCCTTCATTTTTATAAGAAGAATTAATTCTTTTTGCTGAACTTCATCTTTAATTTTTTTCAATGTATTTTCAATACGTTCAATTCTTTTTTCAATAAACAGCAAATCATGGAGTATTAATTCGGAATTAACCATATCAATATCACGCATAGGATTTACCGAACCGTCAACATGGTAAACAGCTTCATCTTCAAAAGCTCTTACGATATGACATATTGCATCCATATCAGCAAAATCTCTGAAAATATCGCCCCTTGCAATTGCCTCCTGCTCCATTTTCGGTAAAAGAACAAGATCTACTTTTGCCCTAACAGTTTTTTTAGGGACATAAGTGTCAACCAGTATATCAAATCGGGCATCAAGAATTTCTGCAATGCCCTGAATTGCTTTGGAAGGGGTTGTATGTTCCTTACGTTCAATGGATGTTAATACTTGAAACAGGGTATTTTTTCCTGTCTGCGGTAAACCGATAATTCCAACCTTCATATATTTCCCACCTTATATATCTAAATTAATTTTTTATATTACAATACATGGAAGAACTTCCATGACAGATAATACACTACAAACAATTGACCATAATAAACATAAACCGCCACATCAATAATTTCACTTCGTTGCATGCTCATCGTAGTATTTCAATACGTAAGCGTTCACAAGCACCTCCTCTTCACATAAACAGCTTGTCATATATAGGATAACAATTATATGACAAGCTGTTTATGTGAATATAAGGCACTTTAAACGCTTACAAATGTGAGATTACCGAAATATCATATTTCTTGTTCGTGAACGGTTACGAAAAACTAAGGGGCAAGATAGCACTCTTAGAAAAGATCGTCAAACAAGAAAATTATAAAATTTTTATAAAGATATTTAATATTTCATTTATTTATGTTACAGTGCCAAATAAATCTGATAAGATGGTCACTGATAAATTATCAGATATTATGTATATAACGATTTATATCTTGGCTTTTAAAAATAACAAAGGTGAAACGTGGATTACATAACAGGAAATAACCAACGGATACTTTTTGTAGATGATGAAGATATGCTCGTTGACATTGGCGTATGTTTATTAGAAGATCTTGGCTATAATGTTGAAGGTAAGACAAGTGCGTTGGAAGCATTAGAGATATTTCGTAACGATTCAACTGGATTTGACCTTGTAATTTCAGATATCAATATGCCGGAAATGAGAGGAGATAAATTTATAGAAGAAATTCGTAAAATCAACTCTGATATACCTGTTTTACTATCTACAGGATTCGATAATTGCCTAACAAACGAAAAAGAATTAGGCGTAAGTGCGACACTTCAAAAACCTGTTACCATGGAAAAATTTGCGTTAGTTCTTGGAAAAATTTTTAATATAAAGACATAAAAAATACGTAAGCGTTCACAAACATCTCATCTTCGCATAAACAGCTTGTGAACGCTTACAAATGTGAGATTATAAAAAATCACATTTTTTGTTCGTGAACGGTTACAAAAATATCATATCAATTTATTTTTGAGTAATGAAAATTTTCATAATACGTAATACATACTGTATAAGGAGAATTAATCATGAAAGATTCCAAAAATAATTTAGGAAATAAAAAAAGAGCCGAAAGAATTGAATACCCTGCTGGTAACAGACCATTAATTAAAATCACTCCATATGAGTTTGAAGTTGAAAATATTTCTCTAACAGGATTAAAATTTTCGTTTACAAAAAAACCATTACTTGCTGGATGGCAAACAGGAACAATTATATTTACAAGTGGAGAGAAGGTAAACATAGATTTTATAATGGTAAGCCATGAAAACGGTGAGTTAGGCATGCATCTTTTATCACCACTGCCTTTAGACGTGGTATCAAGGGAACGTAATCGGATATCAAGTGGTATGCTATTTAAATGATCCCATAAGTTGCAACCTTTTTACAAGAAAACCAAATCTAAAGAGATAATTAAGATTCCCTTCGGTTTCAAGATCGTGACATAATATAGATTCTAAAATATCTTGTTCCTGAGAAACAAGAAAGTTTAAAAGAGTTTTATCATCACGAAAAATAATTTTAATATTAAAATCATCAATTACTTTATCTATTATCTCCATCCTTCCATTATCTTTCACTTTATTCTTTCATAATTTGTATAATTTTTTCATCCAAGCAAGAACGCAAGAAAATATTCATAGGTTTTTGATTAGAAGTTTCATAAAAAGCCAGCATCAATTGATTAAACTCTAATTGTCTCTTTACCGGAAGGTTAATAGCAGGGTATCCATAACTTAATAAAAGCCCATTCATAACAAAACGCCCCATACGTTTATTAACATCATAAAAAAATTGTTTTCTTGCCATTGTAAGAAAAAAATAGATGGCTCGATCGTAAATGTCTGGTATTTGACATGCTTTAATTACCATTTTTTCAAAAAATTCCGGCAACAAAACTGCATGTGGTGGCATATAACTTGTTCCTGCAATAGTAACTCCACCCGTTCTAAATTTTCCCCATTCCAAAGCTTCATTTTTGGCGGCTATTAAATGGAGAGCACAGACTTGTTCAATGGTAATTTTAAACTGATTTTTTTCTATTAAATCAAATAAAGTCCGCCATGTATCGGCTTGATTTAACACTATTTGCTGGTCAGTTACTTTATGTCCGCCAACTGTAACTCCATCCAGTAGTGTTTGAATTTCCGGCAGGGTAAAATTAATTCCCTCCAAATTTACTGCATCACAAACAAATTCAGCTAATTGACGTTTGGCAAGCATTATTGCTTTTGCCTTATTTGGATTTATATTCCATGTTGTTTCTTTTATTATCGTCATCTATTTTCCCAATATCCATGCTTTATTTTACACCCAAACAGTGAACAACTGTATTACATGAGTTATCGTTGTGTCAATACATAAAATCGGGACAACAAACGGAGAACCCACCAAAGAGAAGGTAGAGCATAGGCTACACTTGAACGTTTTTTATAACGTTTAAAGAGTTCTTGCTGTGGTGTAGTGGCATCTATAGCTGATACGTTCACGACCAAGAAATGTGATTTTTCGGTAATCTCACATTTGTAAGCGTTCACAAGTGCCTTATATTCGCATAAACAGCTTATCATATAATAGTTGTCCTATGTATGACAAGCTGTTTATGCGAAGATGAGGTGCTTGTGAACGCTTACGAAAAATGTAACGAATATTAGCATCCTGTTCATGGTTATGATCACCGCATCGTTAAACAAGACTTTTATTTAGAGAATTTGTAACCTAAAATTGAAGGATACTGAGAATTGAAAAAGAGAATAGAACATCTCAATTTGGTGCTGAATGCTATCAGGAACATCAATCGACTTATCATCATTGAAAAGGATACTCAACGTTTGATTCAGGGTGTTTGCGATAGCCTGACTGAAAGCCGTGGATACTACTATTCATGGATCACCATTTTGAATAAATCAGGAAAATTTATAAGAAGTGCTGAAACTGGATTGGGTAAGGAATTCTTACCAATGATCGAGAAACTAAAGAATGGCGATTTACCTTTTTGTGGGAATGAGACATTATCAAGGTCAGGTGTCATAATACTTGATAATCCTTCTACCTCTTGTGCTAATTGCCCATTAGCTGAAATGTTTGGTGAAAAAACGGGGATGAGTGTTCGACTGGAACATGCAGGAAGTATCTATGGATTTTTGACTGTGACCATCTCCAAAGATTTTGCCATCGACCAAGAAGAACAATCTTTGTTTGAAGATATTGCCAGCAATATTACTTATGCTCTACACAGCATAGAAGTGGAAGAGGATCGTAAGCATGCAGAGGAAGCCTTAAAGGAAAAAACAATTTATCTTGATAATATTTTGCGCTCCTCTACAGAAATGGCAATTGCCACTACCGACCTTGATTTACGTATCGAATATTACAATCCAATGGCTGAAGATTTTTTTGGTTACACAGCGAAAGAAGTCATTGGTAAGACTGTTATGGAAGTTCACACGAAGGAAAAAATAGAACCGTCCCGCTTTGAAAGAGCTATCGAAATCGTTAAAAAGGAAGGATCTTATAAATATATAACTGAACAGAAAAAAGAAGAAAACTTACGCATTATTTCATCCAGAGTATCAGGTATATGGAATAATGACCACGAATTGGTTGGATTTACGTTGATGTCACAAGACATCACCGACCGCATGCAGGCAGAGGCGGAATTAAGAGAGAGTGAGAACCGATTCCGTCTTGCTTTCGATAACAGCAATATGGGAATGTGCTTAATAAGCTTAGACAGACATTTTATACGAGTCAACAATCAAATGAGTGAGATATTTGGTTATAGTAAAGAAGAGCTTGAAAACATGACTGTGGATGACATCACCCATCCAGAAGACTTAGATGTTAGTTCTAAATTTATAAAACAAGCAACATTTGGTGAAGTTGAACATGCTGTACTTGAGAAACGATACTTTCATAAAGATGGTAGTTTGATATGGGGAGCAGTTACAATTTCACTTGTTAAGGATGATCAAGGTAATTCATTATACTTTATATCTCACGTACAAGACATCACTGAACGTAAGATAACAGAGGGAAAGTTACGAAAAAGTGAATCGAATTATCGAACCTTAGTTGATACTATTTCCCATGGAATACAAGAAAATGATTTAGATGGAACTGTTGTCTATTGCAATGAATCATATGCTAAAATATTAGGTTATCCAATAGATGAAATTATAGGAAAAAGGAAACTTTGGGATAATGCTCGAACTGAATCTGAATCTGAAAGCATGAAGAAATATATTGAATATCTCAAAAAAGAGCAACCGGAACCTACCACTTATACCGGACAAAATAGAAAACTAAATGGAGATATAATTGATATTACTATTGATTGGGAATATAAGCGAAATGAACATGGAAAACTCATAGGATTTATTTCTATAATTACGGATATAACGGAACGTAAAATAGCAGAAAGAGCATTACTTCAAAAAAATAGTGAGCAACAAGCTATTTTCAATTCCTTTCCCGATATCTATTTTTGGCTCAAATCCGATGGAACCATTATTGGTTATCAAGCAGGACAGTTATCTGATTTATATATTCCTCCGGAAACCTTCATGGAAAAACGTATACAGGATGTGTTACCTCCAGAAATCGGAGACCTGTCTCAAGAGGCGATAGATAAAATCCTTCAAGGTGAAGCATTAGTCAGCGTAGAATATACGTTGCCCCGTCCTGCTGGGGAAAAACATTTTGAAGCGAGATACTTGCCATTACTTGAGGATCAAATAATTGTAGTTGTGCGAGATGTCACGGAAGGTAAGAAAGCTGAAGCACAAATCAAAGCCTCGCTTAAAGAAAAAGAAGTGCTTCTGAAAGAAATCCATCATCGGGTGAAAAACAACATGGCTATAATATCTTCTTCTCTTCAGCTTCAAACATCACGAATTAAGGATAAAGATGACTTATTGTTATTTAACGAAACTCGAAATCGTATTCAAACAATGGCTCTCATTCATGAGAAATTATACCAAACCCAAGATTTTACCAAGATTAGTTTCAGTAAGTTTATCAGTGACTTATGCAATTCTTTGATTTCCTCTTATGGAGTTTATGCAAGACAGGTCATTCTCAAAGTAGAGGTACACGATATTTTTCTTGATATTGACAGAGCTATTCCATGTGGTTTAATCCTTAATGAACTTATCTCCAACGCTTTTAAACATGCTTTTCCACAGGGTAAACAGGGTAAACTCCATATCATATTCGATAAAGACACGAACGATCAATTTATACTGACGATCCATGACGATGGGGTTGGCTTTTTAGAAGAAATTAACTTTAGAAAGGTAAAATCACTAGGGATGAAATTGGTTGTTGCTTTAACAAACCAACTTCATGGCACAATTAATCTGAGCAGGAAACAGGGTACTACGTTCATGATCACATTTCCTCAATCCAATTAAAGAAAGGGACACCCATGAAAAACTCCAGCATTCTTATTGTGGAAGATGAGCCTATAATAGCTCTCAGTCTTCAAGATGAATTAAAACAATTGAAATACAATGTCATTTCTATTGCAAATTCAGCAGAGCAAGCAATTCAACAAGCGAAAAAAAATCAACCTGATCTAATATTAATGGATATTGTGCTGAATGGTAAAATGGATGGAATTGAAGCAGCTCGTCAAATACATCTCTCCTATCCTATTCCCGTGATATACCTTACAGCTTATTCTGACGAGCAAGTATTAGAGAGAGCTAAAGTGACAGAACCCTTCGGATACCTGATAAAACCCGTGAAGCATGAAGATTTGAAAGCTACTGTGGAAATGGTTCTTTACAAAGCAAAGATGGAAGTAAAAATGAAGCAATTAGAAAAACAACTCCGTCAATCTCAAAAAATGCAAGCGATTGGTACTTTGGCAGGTAACATCGCCCATGATTTTAATAACATGCTTAGGGTCATTACGAGTAATATCTCCTATGCATTATCCCAAACAAATCAAGATGAAGAGTTGTTTGAGGTTTTAATGGATGTTCAAGAAAGCACAAAGCAGGCTCAGAGTCTAACTCACCAACTCATTACATTTGCCAAGGGTGGTGCTCCCATTAAAAAAACATTTTCTTTAGATTCTTTAATAAAGGAATCAGCAAGCTTTGTTTTAAGAGGTGAAAATTCTATATGTGACTTTGACTTTCCTGAAGATTTGTGGAAGGCCATAATTGATCCAAATCAATTTAATCAAGTGATCGTTAACCTTGTAACAAACTCAAACGAGGCAATGGTCGAAGACTGTAAAATTCTAATAAAAGCTGAAAATATATCCATTGATCCTGATAGCCATATCCCATTACCTCAAGGAAACTATATTAAAGTTATGATTCAAGACAATGGCATTGGCATTGCAGATAAGCATCTTTCAAAAATATTTGATCCTTATTTTTCTACAAAACAAAAAGGCCGTGGCCTTGGATTAGCAATAACATATTCAATTATAAAAAAACATGATGGACATATCACTGTCGAATCTGAATTAAGTGAAGGCACAATTTTTTCAATTTATCTGCCTGCATCTGAAGATCATGATCAAGGCAAAATTTTAATAATGGACGACCAGGAGCCCATATTAAAGATGCTTGATAGAATGTTAATTCAAATTGGATATAAGACTACTTTAGCTACTGAAGGTGCCCAAGCTATCAAATTATATCACAACGCATATCAATCTAAAAACCCGTTTGATGTAGTAATTCTTGCGCTAACTGTTCATGAAGGTATGGGAGGTGTACAAACTATTTCTGAATTGTTGAAAATTGATCCAAAAGTGAAAGCTATTATTTCCAGTAGTTATTCTAATGATCCAATTATGTCAAACTACAAAGAATATGGTTTTTACGGTGTTATACCAAAGCCATTCTCGAAAGATCAGATGGCTGAAGTTTTAAATAAAATATTAGAGGAAAAGGATTAATCCATACTGTGTAGATATCTACTATGAATATTGACTTTTAATAGTTGAAAAAATCGTATCCGTTCACGAACAAGAAATGTGATTTTTCGATAATCTCACATTTATAAGCGTTTACAAGTGCCTTATATTCGCATAAACAGCTTGTCATATAATAGTTGTCCTATATATGACAAGCTGTTTATGCGAAGATGAGGTATCATGGACTTCCCAACCGACAATTTTACGACTGTATATATCTATTATCATATAAAGATAAAAAATACCCCTTTTATCAATGAAGGTAAGTATGTTATGTCCCATGTCCATACTTGATTTGGACCTGTTGCTGTAAACCCTTTTGGTTTTTTACGCTTGCATGCCTGACTTTTACCTCTATGATGTTGCTGGTCGTTCTCATGCAAAACTCTGTAAAAACTTGATTCTGAAGCTATAAAAGTACCTTTGTCTGCAAGAACGGGAACTATCTGAGACGGCGGAAGATTCATATATTCCTCACTATTGCATATTCTAAGTATTTCCTGTTTCTCTGCCGGTGATAATTTGTTATTGAGTATTTTCCCTTATATAAAAGTTCTTTAATTTCATAATCAGATATTTTAATCATTTTCTCCATACAACTCTGTTCCTTCCTGTTTGTTTCGCCTGATA
>NBLS01000057.1 GCA_002084385.1 Desulfobacteraceae bacterium 4572_19 | reverse complement strand
ACATGTATATTCAATCGTTAGAGGCTTTGTACTTCTCGATTTGGATTTCAAATCACAATATTTATAAAGGGAAAAGTTTTCCTTTAATCTGCAAAGAATTGCTTTAATTCTTGCATATGACCACCTTTTTGATCACATTCATGCTCAATCTATGATTGGGTATATAGGTAGGCAATAAGTAACAAAATAAGCTATATATAACTTATTTAATGTTAATTTCTTAAAGTTTTAAATTCAAGCGACCATACTCAATAATATAAGGATGTAAAACAGTTCCCGTTGATCCTGCGGGAGGTTGCTGCTATTAGGATTCGACTAAGCCATGCAAGTCAGATATTTATTTATCGGCAAAATGCTCAGTAACACGTCACTAACTTGCCCTTTGGTCACGGATAACTTCGGGAAACTGAAGGTAAACCGCGATATGAAAATATTCCTGGAATGGATTTTTTCAGAAACTTGCGCCAAAGGATAGGGTGGCGGCTGATTAGGTAGATGGTGGTGTAATGGACCACCATGCCTACGATCGGTACGGGCCTTGAGAGAGGTAGCCCGGAGAGGAACACTGAGATACTGGTTCCAGCCCTACGGGGTGCAGCAGGCGCGAAACCTTTACAATGCACGCAAGTGTGATAAGGGGATCCTAAGTGCTCATGCGTAAGTATGGGCTTTTGTTAAGAGTAAATATCTTAGCGAATAAGTGGTGGGTAAGACTGGTGCCAGCCGCCGCGGTAACACCAGCGCCACGAGTGGCAACCGCGTTTATTGGGCCTAAAGCGTCCGTAGCCGGTTTAGTAAATCTTCTGTGAAATCGTCAGGCTCAACTTGACGGCATGCAGGAGAGACTGCTTAACTAGAGACCGGGAGGAGTCAGAGGTATTCCTGAGGGAGCGGTAAAATGTGATAATCTCAGGAGGATCACCTATGGCGAAGGCATCTGACCAGAACGGTTCTGACGGTGAGGGACGAAGGCTGGGGGAGCAATCCGGATTAGATACCCGAGTAGTCCCAGCAGTAAACTCTGTGAGCTAGATGTTGCACATCCTTGAGGGTGTGCAGTGTCGAAACGAAGGTGATAAGCTCACCGCCTGGGAAGTACGGTCGCAAGACTGAAACTTTAAGGAATTGGCGGGGGAGCACCACAAGGGGTGCGGCGTGCGGTTTAATCTAATTCCACACAGAGAACCTTACTAGAAGCGACGGCAGGAAGACGATCTGGCTGAAGACCATATCTGACGAGCCGAGAGGTAGTGCATGGCCGCCGTCAGCTCGTGCTGTAAAGTGTCCAGTTAAGTCTGGCAACGAGCGAGACCTATACCCTCTATTGCTAACGGCAACATGTTGGACCGAGCACTTTGAGGGGACTGCCTTGGAAACAAGGAGGAAGGTGTAGGCAACGGTAGGTCTGTATGCTCCGAATCTTCTAGGCTACACGCGCGCAACAATGGTAATGACAATGGGCTGCAACTCCGAAAGGAGAAGCTAATCCTCGAAACGTTACCTCAGTTCGGATCGTGGGTTGTAACTCACCCACGTGACGCCGGAATCCCTAGTAATCAGACGTCATCAGCGCCTGGTGAATATGTCCCTGCTCCTTGCACACACCGCCCGTCAAACCAACCGAGCAGGATTTTGGTAAAATCTACTTTTTTGAGTAGGTTGAACCTGAGTTCAGTGAGGCGGGTTAAGTCGTCACAAGGTAACCGTAGGGGAACCTGCGGTTGGATCACCTCCTTTTTTTTTCAAAATCTAATTTTGAGAGAACTATATGTATCTTTGTTACTTATTGTTTACTTTTTTTTCACATTCCTTTTGGATGGGCTCGTAGCTCAGTCCGGTAGAGCACCGCCCTTGCAAGGCGGGGGCCTCGGGTTCGAATCCCGACGAGTCCACATTCAATTTCACATTCATAAATACAATTATGTATTATACACTGTTCGCCAAATTATTTTGTCGAATGGAGGGTTAAAACGACATGGTACCCACCATGAAGATTTTATCAAATAAATCACGTTAATGAGACCCGTTCATAAGAAATGACAACCTATATATTTTAAAGTTTAAACTTAGAGTTTTTATGTTTTTACATTAAGGTTAGCAGGTGGATGGCTTGGCTCGATATACGATGAAGGACGTGGCAAGCTGCGATAAGCTTCGGCGAGGTGCAAGCAACTTTTGAACCGAAGATTTCCGAATGTGACTTCACATTAGACCCGATAAGGGTGGTAAACTCAGGGAATTGAAACGTCTTAGTACCTGAAGGAAAAGAAACCAATTGGGATACTGTTAGTAAGAGCGACTGAACGCAGTGTAGGGCAAACTGAATCCCTATCAGAAATGTTAGGGAGATGTGGTGTAGACCGCCATTAACGTCTTATTTTTTGCATTAGAAGTGATCTGGAAAGATTTACCATAGAGGGTGATAGTCCCGTATTTGAATAAAAAAAGACTTAGGCGAGTTCAAGAGTAGTGTTTATTGGATATTAAGCATGAATGGGAGACAACAACTTCCAACCCTAAATATACGTCGAGACCGATAGAGCATAGTACCGTGAGGGAACGCTGAAAAGTACTCTTAACCGAGAGTTAAAAGATCCTGAAACCTGTTAGCTATGGTGGGATACGCGCTTTAAGGGCGTGTATCGTGCGTTTTGAATAACGTGCCAGGGAGTGTATTTGAGTGGCGAGAATAATCTGAAAAAGAGGATTCGCAGCGAAAGCGAGACCCCGCAGTTTACGAGGGGGGAGGTGTTAAAGCGCCTCAAGTCACTTGGATACGACCCGAAGCCGGTCGATCTACTCCTGGGTAAGGTGAAGCGTTGGTAACACAGCGTGGAGGCCTGAAGATGTGCTACGAGCAAGTGCTATTCTAACCTGGGAGTAGGGGTAAAAAGCCAATCGAGACCGGTGATAGCTGGTTCCTGTCAAAGTTGGCCGTAGTCAAGTCTCGAGCGAGATTGTTAAGAAGGTAGAGCCACGGATGGGGGGTTTAGGGGGAGAAATTCCTCGGCTTCCTTTCCAACTCCGAATGTCTTAACGTCGTAGACCTCGGGAGACGGCGGCTCGTCGTAAGGGTGAGTCGCGAGAGGGAAACAACCCAGATTATAGTTAAGGTCCCTAAATGTTTGCTAAGTGTTAAAGGGTGAAGGTAGTCTACAACCATAGACAGCGAGGAGGTTGGCTTAGAAGCAGCCATCCTTTAAAAAGTGCGTAACAGCTTACTTGTCAAGGTTGTGGGCGCCGAAAATGGACGGGGCTAAGCAAACTACCGATACTATAAGCCTCCGCAAGGAGTGCGGTAGACAGGCGTGTTGCAAGAGTAGAAGCGTTTTCGCGAGGATGCGTGGATCTTGCTTCAATGAAAATCCTGGTGAGAGTAGGAACATAGCAGTGTGAGAATCACTGTCACCGAAAGGGCAAGGGTTTCTTGACCATGTAGATCAGTCAAGAGTAAGTCGATCCTAACCGATTTCGTAATTCGAATTATCGGGAAAGGGAAACTGGTTAATATTCCAGTACTAATAGAGTATATGTGGTAACACAAGGATTATTTCTGACGCTTCGGGCTAGACTAACATATATTGTCTAGTGTGTTAATGCGAATAAGTGAGGGGAGTAACGTAATGTTGAGAACCTGATTAAATTGCAGAATAGCGGTCTTTTGATCGTTTAGTTGATGCCTGGAGTCCTTGAAAAAGGAATAATCATAGATCTTTATTAATCGTACCCAGAACCAGCACAGGTGCCCCTAGGTGAGAAGCCTAAGGTGTGTAGGGAAAAACTAGTTAAGGGAATTCAGCAAATTAGCCCTGTACCTTCGGAATAAGGGGTCCCTACTTTTGTATTCGTATGGATGCGATTGTAGGGTTTAATAACTAAGGTAGTCCGACTGTTTAACAAAAACATAACCGACTGCAAGCCAGTAATGGTTAGTATAGTCGGTGACGTCTGCCCAGTGCCAGTACCTAAAAGCTCTTTTCAAGGAGCCTAAAGGCTGGTAAACGGCGGGGGTAACTATAACTCTCTTAAGGTAGCGAAATGCCTTGCCGTTTGATTGACGGCCTGCATGAATGGCGTAACGAGATTACCACTGTCCCTAACTAGTACCCTCCGAAAACTCTTTTCCGGTGCAAAAGCCGGAGAATTCCAATGGGAAGTGAAGACCCCGTGAAACTTTACTGTAGCCAGTAGTTGTAGTGTGAGTTTGATTATATAGCGTAAATGGGAGTCGTTTGACGCAGTGTCGCCAGATACTGTTTAGACAACAATGTAACACCATTTTTTCAAGTTTGCACTGCTTACCACTAAGTGTGGGACACCTGCTGGTGGACAGTTTGGCTGGGGTGGCACGCCGTTGAAAAGGTATCAATGGCGCCCAAAGGTTAGCTCAAACGGGTCAGAAATCCGTTGTAGAGTGCAAGAGCAAAAGCTAGCCTAACTGGGATCGTAACAAGATCGATCTCAGTAACGAAAGTTTGGTCTAGCGATCCATTAGTTCCCCTTGTCTGGGGGCTAGTGTTGACCGAAAAGTTACTCCGGGGATAACAGAGTTGTCGCGCCCGAGAGCTCATAATTTATTAGTTCGTTCTAATATTTTGAGTAGATCGACGGCGCGGCTTGCTACATCGATGTCGGCTCTTCCTATCCTGGCTGTGCAGAAGCGGCCAAGGGTGGGGGTGTTCACCCATTAAAAGGGATCGTGAGCTGGGTTCAGAACGCTGTGAGGCAGTTTGTTTAATATCTATTGGAATTGTTTAATGTCTGAGAGGAAGGACCATTTAGTACGAGAGGAACGATGGCTCGGAGCCACTGGTGGATCGATTATCTGACAAGGTAAGTTGAGCAGCTACGCTCCAAGAGGTAAGTGCTGAAAGCATCTAAGCACGAAACAATCTCTCGTTTTAATTACATATCTAGGTTACTTTAAAATGTATGTCATTTCTTATGTTCGGGTTTTCTTTTTTTTTCTCCATGTATTGTTTTTCTTAGCAATATTTAATTTCTTTTTATGAAATCTATAAATTTTCGATATTTTCTTCATCAAATATAAATTAAACTAGAAGTAACTATATTCATGGCAAGAAAATTTCAGAATTTAAAAATTTACAAATTAAGTTATACATTTCTACTCAACATTTACAAAATATTACCATTATTACCAGAGTCAGAAACTCGCAATATTTATTCGCAATTACAACGTGCAGCGACAAGTATAGTATTAAACATTGTAGAAGGCTGTGCAAACAGATCTAATAAAGTATTTCTTAATCACTTACAATACAGTTATGGAAGTTGCAAAGAAGTAAATGTACTTTTACTTCTGATAAATGATCTAAATTACATAAGCGAGGATTCATCCCAATCCTTACTCATGGGGCTTGATGAATTAACAGCTAATTTATACAGATTTATGCAAGCAATAGAAAAAGAAATAGGTGGATATAAGGTAAATTATACCATATAGTTATTTCCTACAACAAATAACAAATAACAAAATAATAAATAAAAAGTAAAAAATAACTTAAAGCTAACGAATTATTAAACTAAAAATATTATACTTAAGAAAAAATAACATAATTTTTAAATAATGATTCATACCTATAAGTATCATGTTATGTTTAGGTATAGAGAGTACAGCTCACACCTTTGGTGTAAGTGTAGTTGATTCAGATGGGAACGTTCTAAGTAATGTGCGTGATCTTTTTACCACAGAATCAGGTGGATTAATACCAGCTCAACTCTCTGATCATCATGTTGATATATTCGACTCATTAGTAGAAGACGCATTAAAAGAAGCAAACAAAAAAATATCAGATATTGATATAATAGCTTTTTCTCAAAGTCCAGGAATTGGTCATGCACTAAGAATAGGTGGGATCGTTGCAAGAAGCCTAGCTATGTTTCTAAATATTCCATTAATAGGTGTAAATCATTGTGTTGCTCACATAGAGATAGGTAGAATCAAAGGGAAATCATGTAGTTTACCAGCTGATTCAGAACTAGTTAAGTGTCAAGATCCCGTATTATTATACTGTAGTGGAGCAAATACTCAAGTAATTGCCTACGAAGGAAAAAAATACAGAATTTTTGGTGAAACTCTTGACAACGGAATAGGAAATTTTTTAGATGGATTTGCAAGAAAGATAGGACTTGGATTTCCAGGTGGACCTAAAATACAAAAACTAGCTGAAAAAAGTTCAAATTATATTCAATTACCATACACGGTAAAAGGTATGGATGTAAGTTTTGGTGGCCTTGCAACGAAACTTGAAACAATGTATAAATCGGGAAAATACACAAAAGAAGATTTATGTTACAATGCACAGGAAACATCATTTGCAATGCTTCTTGAAATTGCAGAACGTGCAATGGCACATACCGGTAAACAAGAATTATTATTAGGTGGCGGAGTAGCTTGTAATTCTCGTCTTCAAGAAATGGCTATAAAAATGTGTAAAGATCGTGGAGCAACATGTTTCATTCTAGAAAATCAATACAATGTAGACAATGCTGCAATGATTGCATGGACTGGAATATTACAATACAACAGTGGAAATATAACTCCTCTTTCGAAATCTCAAATACAACCATATCTAAGAACTGATGAGGTAGAAATTACTTGGAGAGACTAGGTATAAAGAAATTTCTTATTTAATTTTTTTTCTTACTTTATATTCGTTAATTTTGTTTAAAATTCTATGAACATTTTTTATTACTAGAATAATTATTTTCTCTTAAATTTCTTCTCAAGTTCGTTTGTTGTAATGTTAATGATAGTGGGTCTTCCATGTGGACATGAATATGGTTTATCACACATTTCCATCTCATCAATAAGTTTTTTCATATATGGAATAGTAAGTTCATCACCAGATTTAATAGCGCTTCTACATGCCATACTTGCAATTTTATGTTCAACCTTATCTCGTTCCTGTCCCTTTGAAATTTTATCCAATTGACTTAGAGTATCTTCAAAGAATTTTTTATCAAGTTTTCCTAATATTTGTGGAATTGTATCAACACGTATTTCATTGTTACCAAAATCTTGCATCTCAAATCCAAGAGAGATTAGTACATCAATATTGTTATGCAAGACATCAATATCTTTTTGTGATAATTCAATGATAAATGGTAACAAAAGTTCCTGTTTTATCACAGATTTATCTTTAAATTGCTTCATGTACTTTTCAAATAAGACTTTTTCTTCAGCTGCATGTTGATCAATAATCAAAAGCCCATCAATTGATTCGACCAATATATACAATTTATGGATTTGTCCAAGTACTCTCTTTACTTTAAAATTATGTTTTTTAGATAGAGAAATGTTTGAGGTATTTGAAGTATTTGAAATATTTGATTGTGTTAAATGCTCATTATTGTCTACAGATAAAATATCATTTTTCGAACTTTCATCAGTGTAAATATCATTTTTTAATTGAGAAGTATTTTTGTTTAAAATCTTCTTCTTCTTATTATTATTATTAATATTCTTGTTATTATTCTGATTATTTGTTAGAGTATTATTGTCGTTTTTTATGTTAACTGAATTAAAACTTTCATCATCATTTATTTGATATGTATCAGTGATAATATTTTCATCTATAATTTGTACATTTTGATGATTTATATTTTCATCATTTTTACTATTTTCATTCTTTAAGTCCATATTAGTTGGCTTATTAATTTTAAGTACTGTTTGTTCTTCTTTAAGAATGTTTTTTGTATCTGCATTATTACTAGAAATAGATTCATCGATTGTAGCATTATATTCATTAGCATTTATTTCAACATCTGGTATTAAAGTGTATTCCATGAATGTTTTTTTACATGCAGCCATAATAGCTTCATATAATTCTTTTTCATGTTCAATTCTTATTTCATATTTTGTTGGATGAACATTCACATCGCAAGTTCTAGGATCAAGTTTTACATAAATTACAAATACAGGTTCTTTATCTAGAAATAACATAGTGTGAAATGCATCTTTTACAGCCTGTGTGATAATTTTACTTCTAACAGTTCGTTCATTAATAATTGAAAATTGTTTATCTTTGTCATTTCTTGTTATGTATGGTTTTGCAATAAATCCAGATATATCAAACATATCAGTTTTATGTGATATTGGAATCAAAGCACGAGTAGCTTCCTTGCCAAGTACAGGAATAAGTTTATTCTTAATATTGCTTTGACCACGAAGTGAAAATACTTCCCTATCGTTGCTAAATAATTTAATACCAATTTCAGGTTTACAAAGTGCAAGCTTCATAGAGGTTTCAACGCAATGTCTCTTTTCAACTTCGGAGCTTTTTAGAAATTTTCTTCTAGCAGGAGTATTGTAAAAAATATCTCTAATTCTAATAATAGTTCCACATTCGCCAGCGCAAGAAGTTTTTGATATAACTTTACCACCTTCAATAACAGTTTTACTAGCGCAAGAATCATTCATTGTCCTCGTTATAATTTCAACCTTTGCAATCTCGCAAATACTTGCCAAAGCTTCCCCTCGAAATCCAAGTGTATTAATGCTATAAAGATCATTTTCATCATTAAGTTTGCTTGTAGCATGTCTCAAAATTGCCTTTTCCACATCACTAATTCCATCACCATCATCAACAATTTCAATAAAATCAAATCCAGAATTTTCGATTGAAATTTTTACATTTTGCGAATTAGCATCAAGTGAGTTTTCAACCAATTCCTTAATTACGCTAGCAGGACGTTCTATAACTTCTCCAGCTGCAATTTTATTGATAAGTGATTCCGAGAGTAGATGTATTTTAGTCATTTTTAGTTTTGTAGTGTAATTTGTTTTTGTAATTTTTTATGAAATATTAGTTCAATTATTTTTTCCTATTCAAAATTAATTTTGATTTTTTTATTTTCTTTAAGTTTTTTATTTATTATATTATTTTAGTAATTTGTTAAAGTATTCTGTTCAAGTTTTTGTTTCTTCTCCATTTTTTTAAGAATTTCATCTTCTCGTTCAAGATTTTCCATAACACTTCTTGCCTTTTCAATAACCTTATCAGGAAGTCCAGCAAGCTTTGCAACATGTACACCAAAACTTTTATCAGTTGATCCTGGGATTATCTTTCTTAAAAATACCAGTCCATCATCAGTTTCTTCAATTGTACTATGATAGTTTTTTACACCTTCATACTCGTTTTCAAGTGTATTAAGTTGATGATAGTGTGTTGCAAACAAGCTCTTACTTTTGATATTTGTAAGAAGATATTCAGCAATTGCCCAAGCAAGAGAAAATCCATCATAAGTAGATGTTCCTCGTCCTATTTCATCAAGAATTACAAGAGATCTTTCAGTTGCATTGTGTAAAATATTTGCAGTCTCAGTCATTTCAACCATAAATGTAGATTCCCCTTTAGCCAAGTTATCACTTGCACCAACGCGAGTAAATACCCTATCAAACAATGGAAGTTTAGCTTCCTGTGCAGGGACATAGCTTCCAATTTGTGCCATAACAGCGATTAAAGCGACCTGTCTAAGATAAGTACTCTTTCCTGCCATGTTAGGTCCTGTA
>NBLS01000056.1 GCA_002084385.1 Desulfobacteraceae bacterium 4572_19 | reverse complement strand
TTCAGCAGAACCTAACTGTACTCCTAAAAATGTAATAGCTTTATCAGAAGCTAGATTATAAGAAATTCCTATAACTATAGCTGCTAAAACTATCCATATCAAAGCTTGCTTCATCGCTTTTAAATCAGTTAATAACTGAAATAAAGAGAATAATAGTGTAACCCCTACTACTAACGCTAACATTACAATAGTTAGAGAGTAGAAAGAATCAACATCAGAAGCTACAGGCATATCTTGGCTAGCAAGGTTCCACCACATGTAAGCGGAAACCACTGCTACCACACCAATAAGCCATGGTGATATTTTCTGAATTTTATCCATTTCCTAAAGAAATTAAAATTACTTTTTATACTTTACTAACAAATCGATTAATGAAATAGAAGCATCTTCCATTTTATTAACGATACTATCTACTTTAGCTACGATGTAGTTGTAGAAAATTTGAAGGATCATCGCAACGATCAATCCAAATACAGTTGTAATAAGTGCTTGCTTAATACCTTTTGCAACAAGTGTTGGTGAAATGTTACCAGCAGCTTCAATTGAATCAAAGGCAGCAATCATACCGATTACAGTACCCATAAATCCAAGCATTGGAGCTAGTGCAATAAATAAAGACAACCAAGAGATGTTTTGCTCTAATTGACCCATCTGTACACCACCGTAAGACACAACTGATTTCTCAACCATATCAATACCTTCATCCATACGGTCAAGACCTTGATAGAAGATAGATGCAACAGGACCTCTAGTGTTTCTACAAACCTCTTTAGCCTCTTCAACACCACCTGACTGTAAAGCTTCCTCAACATTCTTAAGAAGTTTTTCAGTGTTAGTTGTTGCCAAGTTTAAATAGATAATTCTCTCGATAGCGATAGCTAAACCTAAAATTAGAGAAAGCAATACGATACCCATAAAACCAGCACCACCCTCAATAAACTTTTGCTTAATGATTTGGTGGAAAGTTTGAGTTACTTCTGCCTCTACTGCCTCTGGTTGAGCTACAGCAGGAGCTTCTTCTTGTGCAACTTCTTCAGTTGCTACTGCAGTTTCTTCTGCCTCTTGTGCGTTGTTTTCAACTGCCTCAACATTTTCTTGTTGATCTTGCGCAGAAACATTATTAACCGTTCCAAACGTTAATAATCCAGTTACTGCTAAAATCGAAAATACTCTTTTCATTTTTCTGAACTTAATTGTTATTAGAATTATCGAATTTAATTATATAAAAATTTGTAGAGAAGAAGGGTTTTAAAGCCCCAATTCCGTTACTAGAAAAAACTTTTCTAGATATGTACCTTCAACCAGTTAGTCACTTCTCCAACAACCTCCTGAGGTACTCTCAAAACGGACGGCAAATAACGAAAAAAAAACCACTTATTAAAATTTTTCTTTCCTGTCTTTCATTTCTCCTCTGAGGTTTATTCTCAACCACTTCTCGGGAGACTTGTTATAAGTTTCGTTACCTAACACGAACATTAATTTTGTTATTGCAGCTTCAGTGGTCATATCTCGACCTCCTACTACTCCTAATTTTCGCATTTGTAAACCTACTTCATAAAGATTATGATCCACCATCCCTGCCGGACATTGCGTTACATTAACAACAATTATGCCATTCTTAACCGCTCTACCAATAGAATTAACAAACCACTCCTTATTTGGTGCATTACCAGAGCCATAGGTTTCTAGAATCAAACCTTTCAACCCATCAATATTAATTATTGCATCAAGTATAGATTCTGTTAATCCTGGGAAAAGTCTAATTATTGCAACATTCTGATTTAGCTTTTTATGAACTTTAAAACTCTTATCTGTTGTTTCGGGAAATAAGTGATCATTATACGTTAAATGAACACCTGATTCAGCTAATGCTGGGAAATTTAATGAGGCAAATGCCTCGAAATGTTCCGAATTTATTTTTGTTGTTCTATTTCCTCTGTACAGCTTATTCTCGAAATACAAACCTACTTCTTGAATTATTGCCTTACCCTTGTTATCGTAATCAGTAGCTATTTGTATTGCTGTTATGAGATTCTCTTTTGCATCTGTTCTGAAATCGCTAATTGGGAGTTGCGAACCTGTAAATATTACTGGTTTCTTAAGATTCTCAATTATAAAACTTAATGCCGATGCTGTGTAGGACATAGTATCAGTACCATGAAGTATTACAAAACCGTCGTAATCGTCATATACCTCTTCTAGTTTTTCACCTAACTCAATCCAGTCTGTAGGTTGTATGTTAGATGAATCTATAGGCTCCTTTAAGGTGAAAGTTTCAATGTCGCAATCTAAATGAGAAAGCTCTGGCATCCTTAACAGTAAATCGTCAAAATCAAAAGGTACAAGGGTGCCGGTATCTTTATCTTTTACCATGCCTATGGTACCACCTGTATATATAAGTAAGACTGTACGTTTAATCATTTTATGTAAATTTGCCTGAGTAATATTATCAAAATCACGAACTCGAAAAGTTCATGGTTCAATTTCAAATTGAAATTAAACTTCGCAAAAATAACACAAAATATTATATACAAGTCATTATTTAGACTTATTTATTCTAATTCATAATAAGGTGTAGAATATACACATGAAAACACAAATATCTACTTTTGGTAAAAGGTGCAAGATAGACTGTTAGACTTTTATCCTAGGTTTATTTTACTAATTACCGGATTAGCATACATTTCTAGGAATTTTCTTTCAGCGTCGTCATGATCGTGTTCTCTAGCTCTTTTTTCTATTCTTCGTAAGAAAGATTTCTCATCAAAGTCGTTGTATAAGTCGCTATGTTCTTTTGTAGATTTCAATTTATCGAAAGCAATATAGTTCGATGGCCATAGTTTATAATTAGAAATAATTTTAGCATCAATAATTTGTGCTAACTTTTGAAGTAATTTATTTCCTTTCAATCCTTCTAAGACGTTTAGTTCCTCATCTAGAGGTTTAGCTGCTGCGATATGAATTCGTTTTTTATAACCCATCATTCCGGTGATAATGTGCTGAAAATCTTCATTCCTATCTTTTAAATAAGGGATATCTTGCTCCTTTGCAATCAACTCGTCAATTTTGAATCTATCGTTAGGATCGTATTCGTATGATATTGATAAAGGAATTATTTTTGATCTCTTAAGAAATGACACAATATCTTCTCCTTTATCAGATGCCATTGTAATCATTTTAAGCAAACCTGGATTTGTTGCATCAATACCATCTTTTGCTCTTCCTTCTCGTTGAGCTATCCACACAGATCGTTTTTTGCTGTGCAAAACAAACTGAATGTATTCTGATAAGTGTCTTGAATTAACTACCATCTCTCTAACAGGGGCATTACGTTTTACGATAAAATTCCTGTTGAGTTTTGCCAGCTTATTAATAAGATCTTTGGTTACTAAATTATCGCCAATAGCGGCTTCAGCAACTTTCATCCCTCTTTCGAGCATTACGAAATTAAGAAGAGAAGTATCTAACATTATATCTCTATGAGATGATACAAAAAGATAACTACCATCGATATCTAACTCATCGATACCTTCGTGTGTAAGACCATCGCTGGTTTTACCAATAACCATTCTCAGCCCTGGATAAGAAAATTTTCGTTGAAAATCATCTACGCTATTCAATGACTCTAAATATTCAACAACCTCTTTTTTAGTCAAGTAAGGGTTGATAACCTTCATTATTGAAAATATTGCAGGATGATTACTGATTTCTTTAAAAACCTGTTTTGCCTCATCATCCGTGAAAGGACGAATATCGTCGAACTTTGACAAACCTTCTATTTCCATTTTTTGAGAATTTAGTTGTGGACAAAAAAACAATTTTTTTGGTAGATGTACTAATTATTCAATGAGTTAATGTTTTAATGCTCCAATGATTTAATGAGATAATGTTTTAATCAAAAAACATCCTCTTATTTTTACCAGCAAATTTCGTAGATATTCGCTTAAAACCGTCTTGCTTTCGTGCAGCTTTGCGTAAATCAACAAAATTTGCTGGGAATATTTATTATTTGCTCATAGCAATTATTTTTCTAAGAGCTTACTCTAGCATTGTTTTTAGAACCTTTAATTTCCAATCTACATAAGGAGGATATTTAATTGGTGGTTCAATTAATGTTGATTTTTCTAAAATTGATTTAAAATGCGAGAATGTATCAAATCCAGCTTTACCGTGATAGCTTCCCATACCCGAATTGCCAACTCCTCCAAATGGCAGTTTCGGATTGGTAAGATGCATAACAGCATCGTTCACCGCCCCTCCTCCAAAAGAAACTTCATGAAAAATTTTATCTCTATTTTTATTACTAGAGGTGAATACGTATAGTGCTAGTGGTTTTGGTCGCGCTTTTATCATTTTAATTGCCCAATCTAAATCGTCAAATTCGATGATAGGTAGCACTGGCCCGAATATTTCTTCTTGCATTACCTCGTCATCAAAAGTTACGTTATCCATTACGGTTGGTGCAATATATAAGTCAGATTCATCGGTCTCCCCTCCTATTACTATTTTAGAATCATCTATAAATTGTACTATTCGTTTGTAATGTCTAGGATTTATAATTCTAACAAATGCATCACTTTGCTGTGGGTTCTCACCATGGATTTCTAAAATTTGTTTTTTTATCTCTGAAATCAATTTTTCTTTGACTCCTTTTTCTGCAAAAATGTAATCGGGAGCAATACATGTTTGCCCACTGTTTAGGAATTTAGCCCAAACTAAACGCTTTGCAGTTATTTTAAGGTTGGCATCGTTGAAAACAAAAGTTGGACTTTTTCCTCCTAATTCTAAAGTCACTGGAGTTAAATGCTCAGCTGCTGCTTTCATAATTATTTTACCGACAGTTGAACTTCCGGTATAGAATATTTTATCAAATTTTTCTTTTAACAATTCTGATGTTTCCTCAACTCCGCCTTCAACAACATGTAAATAGTTAGAATCGAAATTTTCGTTAATTAGCTTTGCCATTACATTTGAAGTATTCAAAGATAATTCCGAAGGTTTAACTATAGCCGTGTTACCTGCTGCCAATGCTGGTATCATTGGCGCCAACGATAATTGATATGGATAATTCCAAGCGCCAATTGTTAGTGTAACACCCAATGGTTCGGGAATGATATAACTTTTGCCCGGTATGTTTGCCAAGTTAGTAGAGATAC
>NBLS01000055.1 GCA_002084385.1 Desulfobacteraceae bacterium 4572_19 | reverse complement strand
TTATTTATCTGACGGCCTATAAATTACTGAATGCTATCCATTGTTTTTACCGTAAAATCAACAATTTCCTGACCATTTAATCCTTTTTTATCAACATCTTTTACATAATCTGCAATAATTGGGGCAACTGCTTTTTTCCACTTTGCAGACTCTTTGGCATCTAAACCAAACATTTCGTTGCCTTGGTTAAGGAAAAAATTAAGTCCTGCTATATCACTGGTATCCCATGCTTCACCATGTTTTATAATCCACTCTTTATTTATGGCTTTAATGGTTTTTTGAATATCAGGCGATAGTTGTTTCCATTTATCCTTATTCATAACAACAAAAAAAGTTGTTGTGTAGGCTGCGGGAAAATCAGCAGTACAATATTTAACAACCTCTCCCATTTTCCATCCTTTATTTGTTTCAAGGGGATATAATCCGCCTCCAACAACGCCTTTTTGAATACTTTGATAAGTTTCAGGCATGGACATGGCAACAGGAGTTCCACCGAGAGCTTTAACAACCTTGGCACTATTTCCAGTTGCTCGCAGTTTAAGACCTTTCATATCTTCTATTTTTCTCACTGGCTTTTTACTTGTAAAAACAAGTCCCGGTCCATGTGCATGAAAATACATAACCTGAGTATCATTAAATGCTTTCGGAGTAAATTTATCATAAACTGCATTAGCTACCTTTGTAGCTTCAAGACCACTTGTATATCCCAATGGTAAATCAACAGCCGCAAGAACAGGAAACCGTCCTCTTGAATAAGCCAATACAGAAAAACCTATATCTGAAAGACCTTCAACCACACCATCATAGCACTGTTTGGCTTTGGTTAATGTTCCTGCCGGATAGTATTCTATTTTTACCTGACCGTTCGTTCGTTTCTCAACTTCCTTGCACCACGATTCTGCCAGTTTGGACTGAATATGTGTGGGTGGAAAAAAATTGCTGTATGTCAGTTTTATTTCCTTTGCAGTCCCAACTGATGCAAAAGCAAAACAGATAACCGACATTGTAAAAAATGTAACTCCAGCCATAAACAACTTCTTCTTCATACTTAAATCCTCCTAAAATCTTACATTGTTAAAAAAATAATAAATCTTACCTCAAAGGGGACTATATCGCATCTTTATGTTTCTAACCAGTGTAAATAACGATTTATGGCAATAAAATATAATTTATTTTATAAAGAATATTTATTTTAAATTACTAATAGAAAACGGTTGCTAATAGAATAAAATTGTTTTATGAGGACTTTCACTTGTGAGTAATATATCACAATGAAAATCTCTATAATACAATTTTTATAGAGGCTTTCATATAAAATTCAGGCACGAAGTCTGTATCGGAAAATTAAATAAATAATTGTACGAATATTTAAAATAATAATCATAATAAAAAATATATTACGAAGGTATTTTTTTTAATGTGATGTTATTTATTTAAGTTTATATCTGGAGGATATAATGAAAAAATTTTTCCATGCAGTACTTATTTTCTTGTTTTTTATGGTTCTTGCAGTTCCCGTCACGGCTCATTTCGGTATGTTAATCCCATCAGACTCTATGGTTATGCAAAACGACAGTAAAACTGTAACTGTCGATGCTTCATTTTCCCATCCATTTGAAGGTGTTGGAATGGAACTTGTAAAACCAAAATTTTTGGGTATAGTTGCAAATGGTGAAAAAATTAACCTTAATAAGTCAAAACAGGTGGGCAAAACCGAAATTATGAATAACCCATCCTGGAAGATTAACTATAAGGTTAAAAAACCGGGTGTGTATATTTTCTATATGGAACCTGAACCCTACTGGGAACCTGCAGAAGATTGTTTTATCATTCACTATACTAAAACGTATGTAACTGCGTTTGGCGATGATGAAAATTGGGATAGGGAAATAGGTCTTAAAACTGAAATCGTCCCCTTATCAAAACCATTCGGTCTTTATGCAGGAAACGTATTTCAAGGTATTGTTAAACTAAATGGTAAAACTGTTCCATTTGCCGAAGTTGAAGTTGAGTATTATAACGAAGATGGCAAGGCTAAAGCCCCCACAGATTATATGGTAACCCAGACAATAAAAGCTGATAAAAATGGTGTTTTCACTTATGCCGCCCCAAAAGCCGGATGGTGGGGATTTGCAGCTCTTAACGAAGCTGATTTTAAACTTAAGCTTAAATCCGGTGAAGAAAAAGATGTTGAGCTTGGTGCTGTAATCTGGGTGAAATTCCAAAAATGGGGGATGTAATATATAGCCCATTAGTATCTTGTTTAAATTTTATGATAGTTTTTTTACACTAATAAAGGGGCAACCACAAGGGTCAAGGGTTTGCCCCTACATTATCGTTATTTGTAAGGTTGTTATGCATATTTCAGAGGGTGTATTATCAGGGCAAGTTCTGTTATCAGGAGGAATTCTTGCCGGAGTCGGAACTGCAATTGGTCTAAAAAAAATGGATTATGACAGGATAGCCCAAGTGGGAATACTATCTAATTCTTCAATCTTTGTTTTTCCAATTTGGAGGCATAACAGCTCTTGGAGTAAATACAGTAATCATGGCAGTTCCTGCTGTTATTTGTTATTTTCTCTTTGCTCCGTTTATAAAAAGAAAAGGTAAAATTGCTACTGTATCAGCTTTTGCCTGCGGATTTTTATCAGTTTTTCTTGCAGCTGTCCTGCTTGCAGTGGCACTTGTATTTACTGAAGAAAGTTTTTTGGAAATTGCATCATTAATTATAACAGCAAATTTCCCTGTAATGATAATTGAAGGAATTATTACTGCCTTTTGCATTGGATTTTTACAAAAAGTGCATCCGGTTTTATTGGGAATAAAATAAGGGTACATGTAACCTATGTATATAATGAAAAAAACAAATATTTTATTTATAACAATTATCATATCACATATTTTTTTTATAACAGCAGTCCATGCCCATAAGGTAACAGTCTTTGCATGGGTTGAAGGAGATACTATTTATACCCAAAGTAAATTTAGTGGAGGAAAAAAAGCAATAAATGCACAGATTACTGTTTACGGTGCAGATGATACAATACTTGTTAAGGGCAAAACAGATAATAAAGGATTATTTTCATTCCCAACACTTAGAAATAAAACTTTAAAAATTGTATTATCAGCCGGGATGGGTCATCGTGCCCAGTGGATATTAAACGAAAATGAAATTACGGCTTCTTGCAAAAATACGCCTCAAGCAGATTTTTTACAAACAGACTCTTCACAAACAGACTCTTCACAAACAAAATCTTCACAAACAAAATCTTCACAAACAAAATCTTCACAAACAAAATCTTTACAAACAAAATCTTTACAAACAAAATCTTCACAAGCAAACTCTTCACAAACATATTCTCCACAAACAGAGTTAATTGATAATCTGGGTAAAGCACCCGTTAATTCTCATACTCCTCCATATGTTAGCATGCCTTCTGATATAGAGGCAGTGATTGAAAAAGCTATAGATAAAAAATTAAATACTATTATTAAAATGCTCGCAGATACAAATCAAACAACTTCAATTAGAGATATTATGGGGGCAATAGGTTATATTTTTGGACTTGTGGGAATTGCAGTGTATTTTAACAGCCGAAAAAAACAACAAAAGGATCGAAACCATGATATATGAACCTTTTGCTGAAGGAAAATCATTTATTCACCATACTGACCCCAGAATCAGAATAGTGTTTGCAACAATTTTTTCTATAACTATTGCACTCTCGCTCTTGTTGCAACAATGCCGGTTTCAACCCTTGGATATTCACTTGCAAAGCTTAAAATGCCTCCAAAACTTGTTCATCTTCTTCTTTTTAATTACAGATACATATTTGTTATAAATCAAGAATACCAACGATTGGTAACTGCCGCAAAAATCAGAGGTTTTACACCGGGAACAAATATCCACTCATATAAAACCTATGCATACCTTGTGGGTATGCTTTTTGTTAGGGCATCTCTGAGAGCACAAAGAGTTTTTAATGCAATGAAATGCAGAGGGTTTAATGGAAAATTTTACTGCCTGCAAGAGTTTACAGTTAACAGTAAAGCCTATTATTTTTCCCTATTTATGATAACTGTTATTATTATTTTTATTATATTAACCATAATACCAGAGGGTAAACTAATAGTATGGAGATAAAAATACATAAAAAACTGTTAATTGATCTTGAAAAAATTTCATACAGCTATCCGGGAAGCAGTAATAATGTTCTTGATAATCTTACATTGAAATTTTACCAAGGCGACCATCTGGGGCTTATTGCTCCAAATGGAAGTGGTAAAACAACACTCTTTCATATTATTATGGGTCTTTTAAAACCTCGTTGCGGTCAAATAAATATTTATGGGAACAAGGTGGATACAGAAAAAGATTTTAGGAGTGTTCGTAAAAAAATCGGCTTTCTTTTTCAGGATGCTGACGATCAGCTATTTTGTCCTACAGTAATAGAAGATGTGGCATTTGGTCCTTTAAATCTTGGGAAATCTAAAAAAGAAGCCGTTGATATTTCACATGAGACACTTGATCTTCTTGGTCTTAATGGTTTTGAAAATAGAATTACATTTAAACTTTCCGGAGGTGAAAAAAGACTTGTATCCCTTGCCTCGGTTCTTGCCATGCAGCCTGAAATTTTACTTCTTGACGAACCAACTACCGGCCTTGATATTAACACCAAGGAACGACTTATTGAAATATTAACAAAACTTGACCTTTCATATATTGTAATATCCCATGAATTTGATTTTATAAGTGCCGTATCCCACCATCTATATACAATGGAAAAAGGAAAAATTATAACTGACGAAAAACTTCATATACACCAACATATACACGGTCATAAATATGGAGAACAACCTCATAAGCATCATGATGCAAGTAAATAGTAAACCTTTTTGTAAATTCGTAGAAAGCGTAGGAATACTATCGTATTTTGAGCTTTCACAACGTAATCCAATTAGATATATCAGCGTTTAAGAAGTACAAGTTATTTTTTTGCGAGCCCTAAGCGTACAACACAGTGAAATTATTTATGTGATGGTCTATAAAAAAGAGGGCATGAACCTACGAAGTTGTGAAATAATCTCTTACTCACCCTTAATGGAAGCTCTCTTTTTCACTATTATACATAAATAAATTAAAAATTACCCCTGTAAATTCGATAAAATATCATTATTAAATATTATTTTAATAAAAATAAAAAAAAACATTGCTTTATCAAAAAAAACACTTTATAGTAGTCAGCAGGTAATAAGTTACAGGTTTCGGCTTTAAGAAAAGGTATTTGTCACTACGGCAAAAACATTCTTAAAATGCGGAACCATTAGATTTTTTTTTACAAAAGGAGAATGGCACATGGCAGAGGGTATTGTTAAATGGTTTAGTGATCAAAAAGGTTTTGGGTTCATCGAGCAGGAAAGTGGATCAGATGTATTTGTTCATCATTCAGGTATTAATTCATCAGGTTTTAAGTCTCTCAATGAAGGAGATAGAGTTACATTTGACATTGAGCAAGGGCAAAAAGGTCCTGCAGCGGTTAATGTAACTGTAGTATAGCTAAGCTTACTAAAGAAAGTAGAGGTGTTCCAAATTTATTTGGAACACCTTTTTTTTTGGCATTCGCTCCCAAGCAAGATTTACATAGAATTGCTATTCACAGTAATGACCGGACAGTGTGCCTTAAGAATTACATACTGGGCAGTAGAACCCATAAACAACTTTCGTGTTTTAGATCTTTTTTCAATTCCTACAAATATTTGATCAACTTCATTATCTTTTGCAAATTTTACAATATCTTCACCTGGAGATAACCCCCTTGCAAGTTCGTGGAGTTCACCAGCCACATCTTTTTTTTCCAGATATTTTTTCGCAAAATCAAGTCCTGTTCTTGATTTATCAAGTTGCTTGGATGTCTCTCCACTTCCTCCGGTTGTTGATGTTACTACAAGAATTGATGCTTTAAATATTTTTGCAAATGTAACGGCCTGCTCTAAAGCAATTTTTGCAATTATAGTTCCGTTATACCCCACCAATATTTTCATTTACCTCTCCTTTGCAGTGAAATCTTTAATTAAAGACCAACCAAAAAATGACTTCTACTTCTTAAACGCTGATATTCATAGCTTTAAGCCAAACTCCTCAACATTCAATAAATACAGTTTATTGTTTGGTAAACCCTAAATTTTTACATCCAACGTTTACGCCTTTTATATGACTTAACATTTTTAAAAGACTTTCTGCCACCGCCCTGGGTTATTCCCATATAAAACTCCTTTACATCAGGATTATTTTGTAACTCATCAGCAGGGCCTTCCAGAACAATTTTTCCAGATTCCATAATATATGCATAATCTGAAATATCAAAAGCTATTTTTGCATTTTGCTCAACAATTAAAATAGTTGTATCCATTTCAGTATTAATCTGTTTTATATTTTGAAAAATTTCTTTGGTCAAAAGAGGAGCAATACCAAGGGAGGGTTCATCTAACATTAGCATTTTTGGAGCTGCCATAAGAGCCCTTGCAATGGCTATCATCTGCTGCTCACCACCGGAACAATATCCTGCTAATCTGTTTGTAATATCAGAAAGACGTGGAAAATGATCATACATCTTTTCAATATCTTTTTTTATCTGTAAAGCCCCATCCTGTCGTGTAATAGAACCTACCCTGACATTTTCATCAACAGTTAAATGTTTAAAAACCCTTCTTCCCTCAGGAACCATAACAGCACCTTTTTTTACAACATGGGTTCCCATTAGATTAGTAATATCTGAATCTTGAAATCTAATAAATCCATCACGGATAAAACCATTTTCAGGTTTTAATAATCCACTGATTGCACGTAATGTCGTTGTTTTTCCAGCTCCATTTGTACCCACCACGAAGTACTTGAATAATATCGTTATAAACTACTTCAATATTATTGACTTCAAGAAGAGCATTTGTATTATTCAATTCTTTCATATTCAGCAATTCCAGCGCTATAAGTGTTCACGAATGGTATATAATTTATATGAAAGCCCTTAAAAAAACTATATTATAAAGGCTTTCATTTTTTTATGACGTATTATCCGTCATGGTAAATTTTATTTAATTTTCTATATTATAAAGGCTTTCATTTTTTTATGACGTATTATCCGTCATGGTAAATTTTATTTAATTTTATCAATATAAATAGATGTAAAAGGCTCTCCTACTGCTTTAAACTGACCATCCACTACACGGTAAAGTTGAAGAGTATCAACTCCTGCCTGATCTTTTTTGGAATATGTTACAGGACCTACGGTTGTATTTGGAGTAAAAGCATTTTTTCCATTCATTAGAAGCAATTCTTCATAAAGATTTTCTTTTGTAATCTTTTTTCCTTTTGCTTTAGCACGTTTAATTAATTCGGTTGCAACTTGAGCCACCATAATTCCGTTTGTATAATTATGGGAATTTGCAAATTTATCACTTCTGCCATAACGCTTGGCAAGATCAAGCTGTGCTGTTGTTCCTTCACCCTTTTCCGAAGTTAGCTTATATGCGGTTGTCCAGAAGAAATTTTCCGCTGCAGGTCCGGCTAATGCAATCAAATCATTCCCACCTGTATAGTGAGCTCCAAGAAAAGTAATCTTACCTTTTTCTCCAAAAGTTTTAGCGGCAAGCCCAAGACGATTTGCATCTTTGATAAGTGTTGCAACAGGAGATTGGATTGTCTGAATAAGAACATACTGAACGCCCTTGTCTGAAAGTCTTTTTAGCAAGGCTGTATTATCAAGATCCTTTCCATGTTCAACAACTTCCACAATATCCATTTTCAACCCTGCTTTAACAGCTTTTTCTATATCTGCAACAGGACCTCTGCCAAATGCTGAAGGATGAACAAACAGTGCAACTTTTGGAGTTCCACCTTTATTATTGGCAACTACATATTCTGCTAACCCGAGCATTTGCTCTGAATATGAGGCTATGGGAAGGAAAATATAATTGGAATCTATAAGATTTCCAGCATGAAAAGATGCAGGGATAACAGCAATTTTCTCCTCTTCAAAATCTTTTTTTAATCCTAAGGTACTTCCTGTGGAATAATTTAAATAAAGAACAATATCCTGATCAAGGAAATCCTCAAAATTACGTTTGGTAACGGCAGTTTTATATTGATCATCTCTTATCATACATTCAATTTTGTCATCACCTAACACTTTTGTATCATTTACATACTGAAAATAATCTTCAACGCCTTTTGAATATGGGTTTCCGGCATCGGATGTGGGACCTGTAATCGCAAGTGATAAACCAAGTTTATAAACTTCACCCGCACTAACATTAGCACATACAAAAAAGACAGCGATACATGACATAATTGTCGTAAAAAGTGTTGCTTTAAGCATTTTCGTTGTTTTACACATTCTCATCGGTTAATCTCCTTTTAATAAAATTAATTAAATAAAAAATAATAGATTGCCATATAATTAATTTCATAGGAAAGAAGAGAAAATATAAACAAGGCACACCAAGAGTACGTGGTCTAATTTTTTTCTAATAACACAATGAAATTCTTTATATGCTACTCTATATATCATTATCAGCCTTCCATACAATAGCAATGCCATGTATTAAAACCTGATTATGTAAATATAAGGTACTACATAAGCTTTTACACCTGTTTCATATTTATTTGTATAACTTGCCATAACAAAAAATAGCCTCTGAACGCTTATTAATATTTATACGGCCATTTTTTTGTATATGACTTAACAATACGCCACCAGTTTGCAGTTCCCCGTGGTTCGAACATAAGAAACAACACAATTAACAAACCAAAGGAAAACGGCTTAAAGGCTGTAGCAAGGTTTAAACCTGATGGTAAAATATGTCCCATTTGTTCAGCCAGGCTTTCAACTTGAAGATCTAATGTCTGAAGTGCCAACGGTCCCCAGTAAGATCCATTAAGTGTTCCTAATCCACCGACAATTGCCATGGCAAGATAGGTGATAGATTCGTGTAGGGTAAACGATTCCAACCCTACTCCACGATATAAATAAGCATGGAGTCCTCCTGCAAGACCTGCAAGAAATCCGGCAAGGGCAAAAGCATAAATTTTAGTAAATCCAGGGTGTATTCCCATGGCATCAGCTGCCCTGTCATTATCTCTTACAGCTATAAGACATCTTCCATAACGGGTACGAAGAAGATTGCGAATTAAAAAGCTGACAATTATAATAACAATTAATATAACATAATACCAAAATAGATAATGTTCTTTACGAAGCACCTTAAATATCATCTGAAAAGAGAGTGTGGCAATTGCAAGGTAAAGATGTTTTAAACGCAAGGCAGGCAAGCCAACGATTGCACCAAATACTGCACCCATAAACCCGGCTATAAGTATTAACAACGGCCATGCATGTGTAATTAATACATGAGTATCCCCAAGAACTCTTGAAAATGATGCTATAGTATATGCACCAACACCCACAAAAGCTGCATGTCCAATAGAAATAAGCCCCGTAAATCCTGTAAGAATATTTAATCCTATAACTGCTGTTATTGCGATAAGAATATTATCAATAACCAACATGTACTTATTGCTTAATGGGAAAAAAAATGGCCATACAAATAAAATAGCAAGAAAGAATATAAAAATAGTTCTGTCAAGACTTGTGGAAAAAAGCCTTTGCTCTTCTTTGTAGGAAGTAAAGAAATTTCCTGTTGCCAACCAGCGATTTGCCGACATGATTTATACCCGTCCAGTTAAAAAAGTTAGTAATTGTGTAACCGTTCACGAACAAGAAATGTGATTTTTCGGTAATCTCACATTTGTAAACGTTTACAGTGCCTTATATTCGCATAAACGGCTTGGCATATAATAGTTGTCCTATATATGATAAGCTGTTTATGCGAAGATGAGGTATTGTGAACGCTTACGTAATTGTTTACGATCAAAAGATTATACCCGTTCTATTTCATGAATTCCGAAAAGTCCATGTGGCTTAAAAAGTAAAATTATAAGCAGTATAATATATGGCATCACTTCGGCAGTTCCATTTAGTCCCCAGTTACCGTCAAGATAACCACTTGCAAACTGCTGGATAATGCCCATTATGATACCTGCAACAACCGCTCCCAATATGGAATCTAATCCTCCAAGAATAACCACAGGAAAAACAACAATTCCAAATGCATGAAGAGTATCAAAGTTAAGTCCGGTAATATTGCCAATTACACTTCCAGCAGCTGCAGCACTTAAACCGGCTGATGCCCATGCCAGTCCAAAAACAGCCGGTACTGAAATGCCGATGGACATAGATGCAAACTGGTCATCTGAAACCGCACGCATGGAGATACCCAGCGTTGATTTTTTAAAAAACCATGAAAAACCTCCGATCATTAAAAATGTTATAATGACCCCAACAAGTTGTGTCCATGAAATGGAAATTCCCCATGCAACAATGGGCTGTTGTGGAAGAAATTCAGGAAAAGAAAAATTTTCGGTTCCAAAGGGAGTAAGGTAAATAAGACCATCTAAAATTGACATTAAACCTATGGTAACCATTATAACTGATATTATGGGCTCACCTATAAGTCTGCGAAGAAATACTCTTTCCACACTCATCGCCAGAAAAAATGTTATTATCAGGCTAAGAAAAAATGAGATATAAATTGGAATACATGCCCACACAGTTAAGGCATAAGTAATAAATGCACCCGAAGCTATTATTTGTCCGTGTGCAAGATTTAGCACCCTGCTTGATTTATAAATTAATACAAACCCAAGGGCAGACAAAGCATAAATTGACCCAACCACTATCCCACTGACTACAAGCTGAAAAAAATAAACCATATTTTATTTCCTATCCCGAAATAGAGCTATAAACTGTCATATAATTAATTTCACAAGGCAAAGCATTTGATACTGCGATGAGCATACAACACAGTAAAATTATTTATGTAACGGGCTAACTAATACAAATCAAGTGTTGCAAGACTCATCCATTGTATAAAATGCAATTTGCGTTTTAATAGTCGAGGATTGACCGTCTTGATACTGATAGACAGCGTCAACCGTTTTTTCTTTTACCGATTCATCATAAAGGGCTTCGTAAAGATCGTTATATTTTTCCTGTATAAATTTCCTGCGAATCTTTCCGGTTTTGGTAAGTTCACCATCATCCATATCAAGAAGTTTATATAAAATAGCAAAACGTTTAATTTTAAAATGTTCTTTTTCTGCGTTCTTATTACAATCTTCTACTTGTTCATGTATTAATTTGGCAATTTCAGGTTTTGCCGAAAGATCCATGTAGGTAGAAAAAGAAATCCCATGATCTTCAGCCCATTTACCCACAACAATCGGGTCAATGTTAATTAAAGCTGTTGCATAATCTTTTTTATTGCCAAATATTATAGCCTCTTTAATATAGGGGCTGAACTTTAATTTATTTTCAAGAAACATGGGGCTAAACATTTCACCTTTATTGTTATGCATAACATCAGAAAGCCTATCTATAACAATTAGATGTCCATTCTCATTTATATAGCCGGCATCTCCTGAATGAAGCCATCCACCTTCAAGAAGTTCTTCTGTTTTTTCCGGTAATTTATAATAACCTGGTGATACTGATGGAGATCGTGAAAGAATTTCACCGTTTTCGGAAATTTTACACTCTGTTTCAGGTAATGGTTTACCCACTGTATCTGATCTAACATCACCGTCTCTGTGCATATACGCTATTCCAACTATTTCAGTTTGACCATAAATTTGTTTAAGATTTATACCGATAGCCTGAAAAAATGTGAAAAGTTCAGGACCTAAAGCCGCACCGCCTGTATATGCCCGACGAAGCCGTAATAATCCCATCTGGTTAATAAGAGGTCTGAAAATCATTGATTTTCCAAGCCATGCAAGAAAAGCGAGAGATGCCGGCATTTTCTTTCCTGTCATATGATACACGGCAGCTTTTTCACCAATTTTTATAAAATAATTGTAGCAACTTCTATTTAATTTATATGTTTCGTCTATTTTTAACCAGATTTGGGACCGGATAGTTTCATAAATTCTCGGAGCTCCAAACATAAAGTGAGGACCGATTTCTTTTAGATCGTCCATGCTGGTTTCCACCGATTCAGGAAAATTAATTGTTATTCCTGTTGCAAGAGCAATTCCAAAGGAGTTCATCTGCTCGCCTATCCATGCGAAAGGAAGAAATGATACATACTCATCTGTGTCTTCTAATGGATCTACCTTTGTAATTTGTATTCCCATATTTATATAATTGCGATGTGTAAGCATGGTGCCTTTGGGAAGTCCGGTGGTTCCGGAGGTAAGGCAAAGATGACATACATCTGTGGGTTTTCCTTTGTTTACAAGGGATTCAAAATAATCGGGCTTTTCCTTGTAAACCTGTTCGCCTAACTTATATAAATCTTCCAGATAAAGAAACCAGTCATCAGAGCGATAACTTCTCATTCCACGAGGATCTTCATAAATAATTTTTTTTACATTTGGAATTTTATCTCTAATCTCAACAAATTTATCAACTTGCTCCTGATTATCGCAAAATACGACACTAACATCAAGATAGTTAATAATTCCGACAATCTCTTCGGGTAGGCTTGTTTGATAAAGACTTGCTGATATGGCACCTAAAGCCTGAGTTCCTATTGCTGTCATTAATATTTCAGGAATATTATCGCCTATAAGTGCTAATGTTTGACCTTTTTGAAGACCAATTTTTTCAAGTCCCAGGGCTGTTTTACGAACAAAATCGTAATATTGGATCCATGTATAACTGTTCCATACTCCAAAGTCCTTTTCACGAAGTGCAACTTTATCTCCGGTAGTTTGTACGCGCCAACGTAGAAGTTGAGGTATGGTAAGTTGTAAAAGGTCTTCTTTATTATCCATACTTATACTCAATTCTCGTCTCCTATGTATGCTTCTATTACTTTTGGATTATTTGCAACTTCCTCAGGTGCACCCTGACCTATGAGTTCTCCGAAATCAAGAACATATATTCTTTCTGAAATATCCATTACCACACCAAGATCATGTTCCACAAGCACAACAGAAGTATTACGTTCTTGCTGTATATCCATTATAAAGCGTACCATATCTTCTTTTTCTTCAATATTCATGCCTGCCATGGGCTCATCTAAAAGAATTAATTTGGGATCTAACGTTAAGGCACGTGCAACTTCTACTCTTTTTTGAACTCCATAACTTAAACTTCCAACTATTTTATTCCGATATGGTTCTAACTCCATAAAATCTATTACGCCTTCAACGTACTCTCTGTTTTCTGCTTCTACTTGAGATGCTTTTCCAAAAAACAGTAATGCTTGAAGAAAATTATATTTAAGTTTTTTATGACGTGCCAAAAGTAAATTATCCAAAACAGATAATCCGCTAAAAAGCTCTAAATTTTGAAAAGCTCTGGCAATTCCCATGGTAGAAACCTGATGAGGTGAGGCGTGGGTTAAATCTTTATCCCCATATGTTATTTTGCCCTTTGTCGGATGGTAAAACCCGGATATGCAATTTAACATACTGGTCTTCCCCGCACCATTGGGGCCAATTATCGAAGTAATAAGCCCTTGTTCAATTTCGAGGGTAACATTTGAAAGGGCATTTAATCCGCCAAATGAAAGAGTTATATTAGAAATTTTTAATGTATCCATATAGGTTATATTCTAATTCATGCCGCCTTTTATATACGCAGCGTGTTTTATGTTCGAGGGTACAGTGTAAATAAAATTAGCAATTAATTGAATTTCAATCAGTAATTATTCAGCATTTAAAAAAAACTATACATTCTGTCAGTTTTTTTGTCAAGAAGTTTTTTATTGCATTTGTCAATATAAAATTTCCGGTAAGTAGTTAAGGGTTTACAAAAAAATAATCGACACTCTTTATTTGTTGTGTTATATTTTCAGGTGTTATTGTTATTTGTATATGAAATGCCCTGAAAAAGCTATATTAAAAAGACTTTCATTTTTTGTTGTGGCGTACTATCTGCCATAGTGATTATATGAGAGTCCATAAAAAAGATGTATTATAAGGACTTTCATTTCTCGTTGTGGTATATTATCTGCCATAACAAGTTATAAAGGAGAAAGGTGAACGTTATGGACAGGACAGTTTGGACAGAAATTAATTATGATAGGTGTACAGGGTGTGGCAGGTGTGCCAAAGTATGCCCGTCTGAAACTATTGTAATAAAAGATGGGAAAGCTTATGTGGTCGGAGAAGAATCTCTTTCATGCGGACACTGTGTAGCAGTTTGTCCCGAGGAAGCTCCAACAGTCAAAGTTCTTGATATGGATCTTTCCAGATTTTCTACATTTGATGCTCCGCAAAGCTGGATGAAACCGGGTGAATTTAACACACCGCACCATCGGGAACCAATAGCCAAAAGTGGACATTTACAACTCTTCCTGAAAGAAAAAATGTAACTGCCCTTGGAAATCGTGTAATTAAATTCTTTAAAAAGCTTAATCATAAAGCAGAAATGGAGTGGCTTCGTAATGTAATGAAACTATTTGGTAATAATCAGCTTTATGACTACTATACAAACTATTACCAGTCAGTAAACGATGCAATAGCAGATTGGGAAGAGTCCAAAACCGACAGACTATTTCACGGTGCAACAGCCGTAATTATTGTAGGTTCACAACCGGGTGCAAGTTGTCCAAAAGAAGATGCAATGCTTGCAACGCAAAATATTCTTCTTGCTGCCCATAGTATGGGGCTTGGAACGTGTCTTATAGGCTTTGCGGTTGAAGCCATGAAAAATGACAAGGGAATAAAAACATTTTTGGGAATTCCAAAAAACGAAGCTGTATATGCTGTAATTGCACTTGGATACCCCAATGAAAGATATCAAACAATTACCGGAAGACGCAGGTTTGTGCAAAGATACTTTGAAGGTAAATAAGGGCTCACAAAAAAATAACTTGTACTCGTTGTGAAAACTCAAAATACGACAGTATTCCTACGTTTTCACAACGTAACCCAATCAGACATCTCAACACCCAATAAATACAATTTATTTTTTTGTGAACCCTAAGATGATCTTATATGAAAGTCCGTAAAGCTGTATTACAAAGATTTTCGTTTTTTGTTATGGTGGTCAATCCACCATGGGGGTTATATGAAAATATTAAAAATTGACCATTTAGGTATTGCGGTAAAAAGTATTAATGATGGAAAAAACTTTTGGACAGATATTCTCGGGCTTGAATTTGCAGGTTCAGAAACTGTTGAAGCACAAAAAGTAACCACCGCTTTTTTTCCTGCCGGAGAAAGTGAAATAGAACTTCTTGAATCCACCACCGATGATGGACCTGTGGCAAAATATATTGAAAAAAAAGGAGAGGGAATGCAGCACATTGCATTTCGGGTTGAAAATATTGAAGAAGCACTTGCCGAATTAAAAGAGAAAAAAATAAGACTTATAGATGAAAAACCCAGGATAGGTGCAGGTGGTGCAAAGATTGCGTTTTTACACCCAAAGTCAACAAATGGTGTTCTTGTTGAGTTGTGTGAACGCAGTTAGAAAACGGGGGG
>NBLS01000054.1 GCA_002084385.1 Desulfobacteraceae bacterium 4572_19 | reverse complement strand
TAATTTCAAAAGAACCATACCATTGGGCTGAAATTGCATGTGGTTTTAACAGAAAAACTAAAATATCACCTTTGTTTGGAGCTTTAATTGCAGGTACAATAGTAAATGGCGGAGTAATGGTAGAGCCAACTATTATTAAAAGCGTAAAAGATAAAAACGGCATACAATTGTACCACAATAAAAAAACTGTTCTTAATCGCACCATGAAGGCATCAACTGCAAAAGAGATAAAAAAAATGATGAATGCAACAATAGCATCAGGAACCAGTCGAAAATCTTTTAGAGGATATAAAAGAGATTCTACTCTATCCAAACTTAGTATAGGAGGAAAAACAGGATCTATATTTAATACTGCACGAAATATTAAGTTTGACTGGTTTGTAGGTTTTGCAGAAGAAAAAAAAGGATCAAAAAAACTTGCTGTTGCAGTTGTCGTTGGACATGGTAAGTATATTGGAGTCAGAGCAAGTAGGTATGGTCGTATGATAATGAAATGAAAAAATATTTTAAGTAATTTGATAATTATGTTACGAATATCAAATGTGTTTAATGGGCATTTGGTTATGAAAAAATATTTTAAGTAATTTGATAATTATGTTACGAATATCAAATGTGTTTAATGGGCATTTGGTTGTTTGTAATACTATCATTATCTGTGCTATTATATGCCAAGCTGTTTATGCGAATATAAGGCACTTGTGAACGCTTACAAATATGAGATTACCGAAAAATCACATTTCTTGGTCGTGAACGGTTACGGGAATTTAAACCATTATGATTAAAAATATCAATCGTAAAATCTTAATTTCATCATTACTTGTACTTACAGTTGGAGTTGCAAGTATGTATTGGGTAGCACAATCGGCTGATAAGCATTTGCGGGAAATTCTTCTCGAACAAGCAAGGATTGTGGCACAGGCCATTAATGTGCAACGTGTTGCCTCCTTGTCAGGTTCGGAAAATGACCTTAGTACACCTGCTTATATACGCATTAAATCACAGCTATCATTGATGCGAAATGCCATACACCAGTGCCGGTTTCTTTACCTGCTTGGACAGCGAGTAGATGACGTAGTTTTTTTCTTTGTAGATTCCCTTCCAGTAAATTCCAAAGATTATGCACCACCTGGACTTATCTACGATGAAGTTTCGGATTCATCACTTCATATTTTCGCCAGTAAAAAGGAGGGTATTACTGGGCCTGTTACAGATCGATGGGGTGTGTTTATTACTGCACTGGTTCCAATTTCTGACCCACAGACTAAAAAAATAATAGCTTTCCTTGGTATGGATATTAATGTAGCCGATTGGAATAAAAAAATTCTGTATGATTGTTTATTACCATTTGTAATAACGTTATTTTTTTTGCTTTTAATCCTATTTTTGATTTGCCGGGAACAGTCAATTAAATCCAGTCGTGAGAGTGAGAAAAAATTCAAAAATTATGTAGAGAGTTCACCTTTTGGAATTTTTATAGTTGATGAAAAAGGCAATTGTATTGATGTAAATACTGCTACATGTAAAGTAACGGGTTATTCAAAAGATGAATTGTTGAAAAAAAATATACTGGAAATGATTCCATTAGAAGATCAAGTTATTGTAAAAAAACACTTTGAACTTGTTGCGAATAACGGTTCTGCATCAGGTAGTATGCATTTTATAAAAAAAAACAAAGCTAAAAAAATCTGGTTAGTTGATACTGTTAAGCTCTCAAATACAAGATTTCTTGGGTTTATTAATGATATTACAAAACGAGATAGAAGAAAAAAGGAAAAAATAAAAATCCGAAAGATTATAGCTGAGCAAAAAAAATTGGCTTTAGTTGGGCAAATTGCTGGAAAAATTGCCCATGATTTTAATAATGTTCTAAGCATTATTATGGGAAATACTGAGATCGCATTGATAAATTGCAAAGATGAAAAAATAAAAAAAATACTTAAATTAATATTTGAACAGACCATACGAGGAAAAAATTTAACCAAAAATCTGGTTGCTTTTGCCAAAGATCAGGAACCCAAGCAGGAATTTTTTAGAATTAATAAAAAAATTGACCTTACTTTAAGTTTGATGAAAAGAGATCTTCAAGGTATTGAGCTAATAAGGGAATATAAAGCAGGTGTTCCTGAATTATTTGCTGATCCCGGAATGATTGAGCATGCGTTTGTAAATTTAATACAAAATTCAATTCATGCCGTAAGTTTGGTTAAATATCCTAAAATCATTAGTCGTATTTATTCCACAGATGATAATATCTGTATTGAGATAGAAGATAACGGTTGTGGAATTTCCAAAAATCATCTTGAAAATATTTTTGAACCATCATTTACACTGAAGGGAAGCAAAGATACTATTGGTTCCTATGAAAAAGAGATTAAAGGAACCGGCTACGGAATGACCAACGTAAAAAAGTATATTGAACAGCACAAGGGCAGTATTTCAGTTGAGTCGGAACTTGGAACGGGCACAAAAATCACTATTAGTTTGCCTATTATTAAAAAAGAATTAATAAATAAAGAGAAAATAGAAATTCAGAGAGAAAAAATGTGTGTTAATAAATCCATTCTTCTTGTGGAAGATGAAACAGAAATATCAGGCGTTCAGTATAAAATACTATCGCAGGAACCATGCAACCATAAAGTTGATATTGCTAACGATGGTCAGGTTGCAATGGATTTATTTAAAAGAAACGACTACGATTTGGTAAGTTTAGATTATGCTCTTCAGGGGAAAATTCATGGAATGGATGTTTATAATCATATTAGAATAACAGACAAAACAATTCCAATCCTGTTTATTTCAGGAAATATTGAGTTTTTAGAATCCATAAAAGAACTAAAGCAAAAAGATGTCAATGTTGAGCACTTGTCAAAGCCTTGTCAAAGTAAAGATTATGTAAACAGTATAAATAAGTTACTAAAAAAAATGTAAATACTCTGCATAAAGACTTTTTTAACAATTAATTTTTGTAACCGTTCACGGCCAAGAAATGTGAATTTTTCGGTGATCTCACATTTGTAAGCGTTCACAAGTGTATATATTACTTTACTTCTGACGTTTGCATGATATACTCCTTAGATAAAATGTTAGTAACCTCTTATCCGAAAATGGATAGGTGTAAGGAGTATATACTATTTTTGCTTTTACATAATAAATAATTGAGGCTGTAAAACTTCAAAAATAAATGTAAATTACTTTTGGGTTAATATGAAAGATGCCCATTTTTGATTAAATCACATGTAAAGGAAATATAATGGTTGGGAGAGAACAATTAAAATCTGAGATTGAAAGTTTGGATGGTCGTTATCTTGAATTGGTATTCAAAATTATTTGCCAATTCCCTCATGCCCCGGAAAAACAGAAGCTGCGACAACAAGGGCATAAAGCAGCATTAATTTTACAAAAAATTGCTGATAACGGAGGTCTTGGAATAAGCGATCCGTTAGCATGGCAATGTGAAGTTCGTCAAGAACGTGCTTTACCATTTAGGAATTACTGATGCTACTAGACAGTAATATTATAATTTATGCGGCAGAGCCAAAATATGATTCTGTACGACACTTTATTGAGCAACAATGCCCTGCAGTCTCTGTTATCAGTAAAATTGAAGTATTGGGGTATAACAAATTAACACCTGAAAATCAGCAAAAACTGGAGAAGTTGTTCCTGATATTGCCAATATTGTCTGTATCTGATGCCATTGTTGAGAAAGCTGTTTACTTACGCCAACAACGTAAAATGTCTTTAGGTGATGCGATTATCGGTGCTACGGCATTAATACACACTTTAAAATTGGCTACTGCTAATGTTAAAGATTTTGAGTGGATTGAAAATTTGGAAGTAATCAATCCTGTTGAAAACCAAGCGGTATTCTAACGAATAAGGACAAAACAACTTCCACATATGATTTTTCAACTTCAAGCCATATTTATCAGTTCTTCAATAAAAAATCCTCGAAATAGCTTGCTATTCCTACGAATTTTTTGATGTCATTGGTGCAATAATAGCTGTTTTGAGTGAAAATACCTTATTTGGTGAAATTTTGAACAAAGGTCTTATTCTTTTCAGCCTTGTCTTGGTTTGCTGAAATAGTATGCCTTTAAAATGCATTAACGCCTTATTAATAGGTAAATATAGGCATTCTTTTTTGATGACAATATTTTATTTACTTGATAGCTTTATGCGTAGCCGGTCACGAACAAGAAATGTGATTTTTCGGTAATCTCACATTTGTAAGCGTTCACAAGTGCCTTATATTCGCATAAACAGCTTGCCATGTAATAGTTGTCCTATATATGACAAGCTGTTTATGCGAAGATAAGGTATTGTGAACGCTTACAGTGTTCCTACATTTCACAACGTAACCCAATAAATACAATTTGCTTTTTTATAAACCCTTACTCTGGTTTAAATTTTAAACAGTCCTACGGTTTTACTAAGATCTTGTGATAACTGATTTAAAGTATTAGCATTTTGATCTACCTGTGTACTGCTGTCTGAGATTTCATCAGCTGCCTCATTTACCTCAGTAATATCTTTTGCTATTTCTGTTGCAACTGTTGAGCTCTGGGCTACATTCTCAGTGATTTCCTGAATACCATTTGCTGTCTGGGTAACATTGGATGCTATCTCTTTGGTGGTTACAGACTGTTCCTCTATAGCTACTGCAACAGTATCGATCATTTCATTTACACTGGTGATTGCAACAGTAATATCTTTAATTTCAGCAACAGTTCCTTGTGTGGATTCTTGAATATTATTAATCTTCTCTTTTATTTCAAGAGTTGCTTGTGCAGTTTGTTGTGCTAAATTTTTTATTTCGCTTGCAACAACTGCAAACCCTTTGCCGGCCTCTCCTGCACGGGCAGCTTCAATTGTAGCGTTTAATGCAAGCAGATTTGTCTGATCTGAAATATCATTGATGGCATCAACAACTTTTCCAATTGTTTGGGCAGATTGGCTTAGATTATCAATATTTTCAGAAGCTTTTTTCGTCTGCTCAACAACCTTATTACTTGTAACACGAGTTTTATCAGTGTTCTTGGCAATTTCATTGATTGTTGAAGTCATCTCTTCAGCAGCTGCAGAAACCATACTTAAATTTGTAGAAGATTGTTCAACAGCAGTAGCTATAGATGACATATTAGCACTCATCTCCTCGGTTGATGTGGCAACAGTGTTGGATTTTGCAGACATTTTATCAGCACTTTCAGACATCTTGGCTGCAATTGCAACAAGATTAACAGAAGATGTATCAAGTTCTTTAGAATTTTTTGCAATATCCTTGAGTATGTTTTTAAGTTTTTCAAGAAACATATTAAAGTATTTTGCCATAATTCCCATTTCGTCTTTTGTGGCAATATCAATTTGTTTGGTAAGATCACCTTCACCTTCAGCAATATCTTGAATACTTGCAGAAACTTGAGTAATAGTCTTAATAATTATTACATTTATTAATATATACAAAATTATAAAAAAGATGATTAGACCAATAATACTTATTAAAATTGCCATATTTCTCATACTTCCGGCATTTTTTGTAATCATTTTTTCGGGAACAGATATTGCGAAACTCCAAGGGGTAGATGTTTTACCAACTTGAACAGGCACACAAGTATAAGCAGATTTTGTTTTTGAAACTGGTGAGATGTCATAATAAGTACACCAAGTACTTTATTATCAACAATTATAGGAACCACAACGCTTGTAATAAGAACGTCCTTGCCACCGATGGGGTACATATATGGTTCAAGTATTTGCTCTTTACCACTTTTAAGGGCTAACAGGTAATAGTCTCCTGCACCTTGAGTTTCATAATCTACAAGAGGTTCAACATTGATTTTCCCACCTCCGGAATTCCAGTATGGAACATATCTGCCACTACTATCTGACCCCTTTGCATTAATAAATTCCTGATCTTTTCCATCAAGAGCATTAGGCTCCCAGCATGACCATACTCCGACAAATTCCGGATTTTGTTCCAAAACCTGCATAAGTATGAGATCCATAGTTTGACGATCCGGCAGGTTGCCAGCTTGTTTAATGCCTGCAAATGCATGGGCTATGGTTCGTGCAGCATCCATTGCGAGTTCAAGGTTTGCTTGGGTCTCACTACCATACCGAAATGCCATCTCTTCACAAAGCTGTCTGGCAGATTCTTTTGACATACTGCCAGCTTTTATAGTAACAAAACCAATGGTTGCCAAAAATGCAAGAACAAAATGCAAGAACAACAGTCACGCCAATAAATACTATCATTTTTGTTTTAATTTTCATGTTTTAATTTTCCTTTTCAATTGATGAGAAAGTCCATAGAAAAGTTGCATTATAAGGACTTTCATTTTTTGTTGTGGCGTACTATACGCCATGGCAAGTTATCTCAAATACTGATATTTTTAACTGAGTTACGTTGTAAAAACTTAAGATAA
>NBLS01000053.1 GCA_002084385.1 Desulfobacteraceae bacterium 4572_19 | reverse complement strand
CATCACAATAAGATACTATCGTTCCCATATAAGAATTAACAGCACATACCCAAATTTCATTCTCTCCGAACTTTTAAATCAACCGAACCTTTAATTGGATATTCTCTAAAATCCTGACCAAATGAATTACTGTTCTCATCCCATTGTGCTATTTTCTCTTCATGTTCTTGTAAAATACTTTCAACCTTTGAGTATGAACCGTCTGTATCATTCATAACTCCAAAGGTCATGTCTTCAAACATTTCCATAACAGGGTTGCCGTTTGGGTCGTAAGTATCCCACCACTCCTTGGCTTCAATACTCCCTCTTATATCGTCTCCGTTTAAATCCTCTGTCCATTCAGGAGTATATCCAGCTTCTTCAAAAACAACATCAGAACCTTGTGGAAATTCCTCATACAAACTCACGCCCTGAAATTTAATGTTTTCCAAAAAAGGCAGGGCATTATTAACAGGGCAGGGCATACTTAATGTCTCACCCTCTCCGGTGGCAATAACTGCCATCGCTTCCTCCTGAACATCATAAATAATGCACTCTTCCCCCGGATAAGTTTCCCCTGCTTTTATCTGTTTCAATGCGTTCTTACTTGCCCGAACTAAAATATAATTATAGGCACATTTTTTAGCACCAGCCATATGACCAATAACACAAACGTTCTTAATCCTTTCTTGATTAAGTTGTGCTGTATTAAGCTCACACAATAAAATAACTTTATCACCAGCCACAAACCCCTTAGCCCCGTCTCGTATCGCTCCATTTTCCCGAATAGGAGCTAAAGGATCACAATGATAAAAAACAGGCACATCATCAAGTCTTGCCCCAAATTCCAACACTACCACACTGGCAGTATCTTCGGTTCGGTCAACGCTTATTATCAAGCCTTCCAAATAAGCATGTTCTTGAATTGTACCTAAGTTTTTGTGGTTTATTTCTGGCATTAATTATCCTATAAATCGCTTGAAATATCTGGTTCTGGAAAAAGCACAAATGAAACGTGTCATTTGTGCTTTTTATCTACAATGGTATTATAAATGTGGTATCTCGTGTTCCTTTTCCCATGCTATTCTTTGAGCTTTAGCTTCTTCAAAGGTTTTGAAAGTTTTTGCCAACGTTTTGTTCATAACTTTTAATTGAGCCCGAAAAGTAAAGTCTTTGGTAAGGCATACACCCCTAAACCCTAATGTGTTATCCCTCCCCAAACCTTTGTTGAGCTGGTTCTCTGACCATGTAACAAACCTTAAATTGCTTCGTTTATTATTTAGTCTGTTACGGTCTATATGGTCAACTTGCGAATCTCCTTTACATGCACCCATTAATAACCTGTGCATATAGAGAGGTGTTGAATGTTCCCTGCCTTTTCTTATTCTGGTTTGAACATATCCATTAACAGGGTTAATATTCCATGTGTATTGAGATATAAGCTCCCTGTCTGCCCTGTCTATCAATACCGTTCCGCTTGCAGTGGGGTTATTTATTTGCATATACAAAGTATCCCCACTAACTGAAATATCGTTGCCTTTTAAATAAACGCCCGACTCTCTACGCCGTTTCCGTGTTGTTGATGCAACTAAATTTTCACGGCGTAAATTAAACCTGTCTTTGTCTGCAAAGTTTATGTTCTTTACGTCTGTTAAAAGCCGGTGCATTGTAATCTTACAGGCTTTCCCCTCCTGTCTAAAATTAGCAACTGCGGAGGTTTTGTTTTTATCCATTCCCCATGATGCTTTGGACTGGATTATTTTCAAATCATCTACATCTAATGTAAATGTAAATTGTTCCCCTGATTTTTTGTGAGGAACAATAACTTCTACCAAACTGCCTTTAATCTCAAACTTGTTGTTCATGTTGATATTCTCCTTTTATAAAATTAACGTTAATTAAGAGAATATACACTTTTTATTAGAAAGTCAAGGAAAATATCAACATAATTGCAAATAGCATGAAACTATTAAGTAGCTTATGATGTTGTTGCTGACACTTGGTATGTAACATATATCTCATCGTCATTGATAACAGCACGGGGTGTACCAAACCTTTTAGCACACATCATAACAGCAGAAGACGAAGTCTTTGCAGGAGTATCAGCAAGAAAAGCACCATAAACAGTAATACTACCATTCATAATGAAATGAGCCTTTGCGTTCACGTTGGAAATTACAGCAGTGGTAGTATCTTCCGTTGTGTAAGCAGGTCTGTTTGTTAATGGGGAGTCATAGTCTGCGTCCTGGCACTCGCCATAAGCGTTGCCAGCTCCAAGCTTTGCACCTGTATCTGCAAGTGTCGGAGTGATGTTGTTTTTAAAAATACCAACATACCAGATATGTGCGGCGGCTTTGGCTACATCATGGAACATGATGTTAAGCATCTTGGCCATACCTTCCGTGGTAAACGTGTTTTTACCGATCTGGGAATGAATAAGCTTGCCATTTCTTACATGGTCTGTTTTTACAGTACCGGTAAAAGCAAGTTTGTCTTTGTGGTGTAAAAGAGCATGTGCTATCTCTTTATCCTCTGCCATTTTTTGTGCTAAATTTGTTGCTTGAATAATGTTGCTCATGGGAAAACTCCTTTTCCGTTTTAGCCATGAGCTGGGAGGGATTACCTTGCAGGCTGGTTTTAAATTTTTATTCTGTTTTTAACGCTAACTTATTTTCTTTGGTTACATGTACCGCATATTTCTTATCGTTACATTTAAACAATATGGGAACAAACGGTCTTCGTATCCGTGATGAACTAAATGTCGCATTATAAGGAATAATACATTTATCCTTACAAGTAAGTTCTATATCTTGTGTACTCTCCGAAGTCTTTATATGTATGTTAGTATTCGTACCATCAAAAGAAATCGTTGCTCGCATTTTTTTCGGTGGGTTTTCTTTTTCCAGTTCTTCTTTGTTTAGAGCATCTGAAAGTAAAGGAATAGCAACTGAAAATGAGCCTTTTAAATCAATCTTCATGTTTCTCCCCCTTACTTAAACTTACTTTGTTGTCTTCACACGTTAGCAAGTAACTATCTCCATTGTAACTCATTTTTACAGGGAAAGCATGTCCAGCTTCTATATCATCTGTTAAATCAAGACACCATTCACAATTAATTTCTAACTGCTCACCTTTTTTTATTTTTACGGTCTGCTCTTTTTTGTCATGGGTTATACAAACTTCTGCCCCATCTGTACAACTTTCGACAACAGCCTTAAAAATGTTCTTCTCACACCCCACAAAAAGCAACGACTCGTCTATAACTTGTTGGTCGTCTTCTATATCTGGGATGTCTTCAAATGCTACCATGTTCCGCCCCTTTTATTTTGCTTTTAATTCTAATTTTCCATCTACTTTATCTAAAGAATATGGTTGACCGCCATAGTGAATTTTTACAGGAAACATGCCCGTATTATCCATTGTTGGGGACACCTCTGATATTATCGTATGCTTAAAATTAAACGTTTCTCCTCTTTTTATATGATGCGTTATCTCCTCATCATTCGCCCTACTTAAAATTATTGCATGCTCATCAACAATTACATCTATTCGCAATCCTTCCATAGTACCATAAAATGTTAAAAAACTTTCTCCTTGTAAATGCGTAAGGTGTACAGGTTTTGTTGATAAAGCTAACTTTCCAGTACTTGTAGGATATAAAAAATAATCTTGGCTTTTGTAAGTGAGTTTTACCGGCTGAACAAGATAATTTAAATCATACAAATAAATACGGGTTACATCAATAACTGCCCCGTGCCGAAGAGTCAATGAGTCTGTTTTTTCTAAAACTTCTTCTCCATCATGTTGCCATGTTCTCCATTGAACTTTTAAACTGTCATTTTCTGCACGTTGAACTTGCACATTTATTACCCATGACATATTCTCTGCAATGCCTGCTCCTTGGTATAATTGCGATGCCAACACTTCGTTTGATGTTAGTTCCATATCCGCCATAAATCCCGCCTTTTTATTTAGTTAAAATCAACTTATCATTTTTAGTGCAGTTTAACAAGTATTCTTTATTTAAAAATAGCACTGTTAAGGGTAAATGAGCTTTGTTTGATAAGTCTATAAAATTAACCGCCTTTCCGTTTCTCTTTCTTACTGTAAGGCAAGCCACATCTTCTTCAAACTGGGTATTTTCTTCCATAGTTTTTATCATATCACCTTCCCATTTCGCACTACTTCCGCCGTGGTTGAGTCTCCAAAACCTACCGATGCTCCGCCAACACCTGATATAGAAAATAAAGCTTTAACTGTACCGTCTGCGACTCTACAAATTGACGAACCTTTACAGTTTTTTAAATCTATTTTTATTTTATCTTTTGTGATGTTTAGCACTTGTCCTGTATGTAGCCCCACACAAACGCCATCCGAACTCATCCACAATGGTACATTCTTGCCATACTCTCCCATATCTGTAATATAACTTAAAGAGCCTTCCAAAACACCACCACCATCACTCTCTATTAGGTGCATTTCCATTGGATTATTCCCTGCAAGATAAAAAGTTTTACTCTTACAACCAATAAACATACCGCCCGTTGTCTTGGCTATTAACAAAGGCTCTTCTTCAAGTTCAAAAAAATCATCTATACCAAACAATTCAGGCTGATATGGTTCGCTGTAAACTATCCTGTTTCCAATACTGCCCCATACCCTGCCAAAATTCCAGCATAAATTCTTTAAAACAGGTGGCTCTTTAGCCCATAAAGTTTGTAAAGTTTCTTGTGTTTGCGGGAGTGTTACTATTTGAGGGTTAGTTCCTGCGAAGAAAAATTGTGAACCATTTGGTTCTGTAATCCATACTTGAGCATCTGCTGGTAAATTAGTTATTTCAATTCCACCGTCTTCAATTAAAGTAATTGGTGTAATAACAGAATTACCCGATATTCGACCATTTCTTACATTGGTTAAACAAACATGGTAAATACCTTTAGGCATCCCACCTGCTACAATATTTAATATTGGTGAGGAAGGTATTGGTATTCCCCATGTCTCAATTATGTTTGTCGCTATTTCCAAGCGGACAATATAATTAGTGGAAGAAATATAAATATACCCTGATACCTCTAAATAACAACACTTATCTAATTCAGGCGTTGTTGTTAAAATATCTATACCAACACATATTGCTGTAAATGTAACGGTATTCCTTCGGGTATGCTTTCACTATCTTCCATAACAGCAGGATGTCGATAATATCGAACAAGTATATCCTGGTCATTACTTGGATAAGGCATCACCCAAAGTTCTCTGCCTTCACATGCACAAGACTCTATAAAAACACTGCTATTCTCAATACCATCATAAAGCTGTCTTAGAACCCTTGACGATGCCCGAATAGCTACAGGATGTTTAGCTGTCTCATTTCTGCATTCATACAAATCATGTGAATAATTTTCAGGCATCGGCAAGAAATCAGGCATAAGCAATGAAACTGGATCAGGCACAAAAGAAATAACCTCTTGTGCCTGAAGTCCGGGAGCACATACCAAACTTGTAGCCTCAACCAAACCAGAAAAGAAATAACCTCTTGTGCCTGAAGTCCGGGAGCACATACCAAACTTGTAGCCTCAACCAAACCAGTATTGAGCAAAGCAATTATGTCGTCCTCTGTAAAAGAAGGATCTTGTATTCCGGTAACAACTTTAGCAACTAACTCTTCAAGGATCATTTCTTAACCTTTTTGGTGGGTTTTTTAGGTTCTTGATAAATTTTAAAGTTACCAGACCGAACCATCCAATCCCGATGCTCTGCGGAGTTTACCTGACAAACCCTATCCCCATGTTTGTTTTTTTTAAACACATAAGAAAAAGCCTGTATATTATAGTAAACATCACTACCACCACGCTCAAATAAACATTGGATTAACATTATATCCCCCACTCCGTGGCTCTATAACTTAGAATACCTCTTACCTTACCTGCAATAGCACCACTTGCACCTGTGGTTATTTTTATCGCTATTGTTTGGTCGGTAAACTCTTCCGGTAAGATGTTCAAAAAACCTTTGGGTAAAGTTGCCCTGATTAAAGCATCAGACCCAAGGTTTCCAGTTGTGATAAACTCTGTATCTGCAACAAGGTCATCTCCTGCGTCGTTTAATCTTCCAACCGACACACGAATAGCTGTACCAGAGTCAAGACTTTCCGAAACCAGCGTAAAATCTGTTGGTCTGCACCCAAAAGGCAAGACACAAAGCTTTATAATATCCCCAACAACATGGGTTGCCGGTACATCTGCCACTGCATCACTTAAATATTGCTCCCCTGCAGAATGCGGAGGTGTAACAGGCTGATGCCCTGTAAATTTATTTGATTCAAAAACTGCCATGATAATATCTCCTTATTAAAATTTAATTATCATCTTGCTGGTGTCAGCAAAATGGTCGGCATTCAATAAACGTGTATTAAGTGCTTTTTTTATACAGGTTCAGCGGCTGCAGTATCTAACGCCATCATGCCGTAATCTAACCCATTAAAAGTAACTTTCTTCATTCCAAAAATGGTATGAGTAGAAATGACAACCTTATTCCCATTGTCTCTCGTTTCCTCATTCCAATCAAAACGAAGTCCAGAACCTTTTAAACCAAAAGCAATAACCATGGCTTGCTCTCCAAGAAATAAAGCCCTTGCCGCTTGGACATCACCGCTTGCACCATAATCAGAAAACCGAACAACGTCTTTATGTTTATGGAAAACAACATTGTTATACATTCCAAGACCACCCTTAAAAATAGGTGATTTCTTGCCCTCTGCTCCTGCGGCTGCTTTCTGAATTGCTAACCATTCAGTCTCACCGGCTGCATGACGGATGTCGTATTCCTGCCAAGGATTCATAATTAAAACATAATGGTCTTCACCATTAATCTTAATTGGTTCAATCTGTGGCTTTTCTTCCGTACCACCGCCCATCATTTGAGCATGTGTGTACATCTTATCAACATCACTTAACGTAAGTTTGTCTGATGCTGTTAGAGTTGCCTTTGTTTTAGCATTCGCAACCCTGTAATGGTCTGTATCAGGAGGTGTCAACGGGTTATTTCCAAAACCTGTATAAGTTGTGGGAAATACCCAACCGGTATTATTACCTCTTGTTCCAGACGCATACATAAAGTGCATCTCATCGAACACCCTTGCCCACCATTCAGATTGTCTTTTTCTGCCGATTTTTCGCAGGTCATGGATAGTTCGTTTTCTGGTCATTCTTCCACCAGAGTCAACACCACCTCTCATTTGGTCAATGAAAACACCGTCCGTATAGAATTTAAGTCCTTCTTCTTTTCCTTCAAGAACCTCATCTCCTTCCACCGGTTGCATTTTTAACTGCATGGAAAGGTCGTAGGAAACAAATTCCCCTGCGTCTGATTCCAGATCCGTTAATCTCTGAATAGGCATGGATGAACCTTCTCCACTGCCTACAAACTTTCTGTTCCAATAGCTTTGTTTCGGCACATCTACTGCCAAAAAAGCTGATTGTTTTCTAATCGCTTTCGGGTCGTTAAGACCAATTACTGTTTGCCCCATGATAAAGTCTCCTTATTGAATTGTAATCATACCCGATTTTTGCCCTGTAAACAGAGGAGCTATAAGGAACTCTAAATCATGGCATTATTGGTTATTGGCTTAGGTACTCGTCCATATCTTCGGCGGACAACTTACCCAAAGCCTCTTCTAATTTTTCATTTGATAGCCCCTCTAAATATCCGTACTTAGAGTCCCCCATATTCGTATCTGCATTGGGAACGCCATTTAAAGTTTGTGGTATCTTACTTTTATCCCCTGCTTTTTTCTTGGCATTTGCCAAAGCTGTTTTACCTTTTGTTGGCGTTTCTGTTTGCCCGAACGCTTTAAGAACAACACTACCAGCCTTTGCAAGCAGGTCTTTGTTAGAAAGTTTTTGCCCTTCTTTTGTATCTACAAGCTTATTAACTTGCTGAACAAAAGCACCGTATAAAACTTCGTCCTTAAGTCGTACATTCTTTGCTAAATATGTTTGCTGGTCTGCACGCCATGTATCTTGTGCTTTATCAGCTTCCATTTCAGCACGGATTTCTTTTACCAGTGCCTTTCTTTCTTCTGCCGTCATCTCCCGAGGTTTATCAGGCTTCGCATATTTCTTTTCAAGTGCAAGCCTGTTGTCCAAATGCGTTTGGAAATCAACCTCACCTTCGTCAAATTGTGCGTTATCTTCTTCCGGTTCAGGTTCTTTCTCGGGTTCAGGTTCTTCCTCAACCTCCGTTTCAGGCTCGGTATCTGGTTCTACATCCGCCTGTTCCTCTTCTTCCAATTCAGCCAGCTCTTCTTCACTCAAGCCTAAATCCTTATACTCTTCTGACATATTCCGCCCCTCCTACTTTTTGTTGTTAGAAGACAATCCCTTTTCATGTCTTCCTGGTTTAGTATCCTTAGATTGTACCCGTTTGCTAACAGGTTTATTTGCTTTTACAGTAGTGCCAATTGGCTTGTTCGCAATCTTCTCTTTAATGTTTAATTCCTTAGCTGAATTTTGTATTTGGTTGAGAGCTTCAGCTTTTTCAATTCTTAATTTTTCCTGGTCAAAGACAATGCCTGCTTCCGTAGCTTTAGCGTCTGTCTGGTTTTTCACAATAATAGCTCGCTTTTCAGCTATTTCTAATTGCATCATCATATCTTGGTGTTCGGCTTCTTTCGCCTGCTGTTCTGCCTTCGCCTGCTGTTCTGCTACAACTTGTGGGTCTTCTTGGTCTGCTTCTGGGTCTGCCTGACCTGTTACCTGTCTTATCCTTGTAACAATATTATCTTTTCCCGGGAAATCAGCCATATCAATTATCAAATCCAATAATTGAATAGTGATTTCGGGTGGCATTGTTTTGGACAGCTCCATAAGCGTTTCAAACGTGCTCTGGCGAATAGATGCAGAAAAATTAGCAGTGTCCACGATAAAATCTGCTTGCCTCGCTGTAATATCATTTTGTATTTCTCCAAATTCATCAGGGGCGTTTATAGACTGGAACTCCATACCCTGTTTTTCTCCCGATATTCTTATCGTCTTTTCTTCATTATAATATTGCTCTATTAGTGATAATTGTATCTCTCCAATCAACTGCACGGCTAACCGTAAATTATCGAAGTATGACAAAGTTACAACATGCCCTTGGTCTTGCCTTGCAGTAATAGCCTTGCCCGATATTGCGTTAGTGCTTCTTCCTAACTGTTCATCCGTTACTCCGCTGGTTGCTTCTATATATTCCGCATCTTGTGCCATTAACTGCACATGCTCATCCGCAAGTAACCGGTTATTTACTATCTCTAATTCTGCCCCTTTTCTCTTTTTAATAATACCGTCTGGACGTGATATTTCATCCGCCAACTCATCCCAATCCTCAACTGCGTCCTCATCAGCGATGATTTGATTAGTGGATAGGATAAACAAAGCCTTAGACCTTCTCTTATTTAAATCGTCCTGGCTGTCTCGGATATTCCTAACTGCACCATACGGACTATTATCTCTCTTTTTCCTCTGCCCCCAAATTGCAACCAAAGGAAATCGTCTATGTTTGTATGGCGAAACGCTATCTTGAAGAAG
>NBLS01000052.1 GCA_002084385.1 Desulfobacteraceae bacterium 4572_19 | reverse complement strand
TATGCATCTCTCGGTATGTTTGCTGTTCGAAGTGATTATCAGGTTGTTTTCTGGAACAGGTGTATGGAGGACTGGACAGGAATATCAAGTAATGAAATAACAGGAAAAAATCTTGGTATTTTTTTTCCGAACTTAATGAAACCTGCTTATAATATGCGTTTAAATACAATATTTTCAGGAGGGCCTCCTGCTATTTTTTCGTCCCAGCTCCATGGTAATATTATCTCATCAAAACTGCATGGCGGACTTTTGCGAATAATGCAAACAACAGTTATTGCAGTACCATCGATAGAAGGAGAAGGTTTTTACGCTCTTTTTTCTATTGAAGATGTTTCTGACCTTTCAAGGAGGGTACAAGAATATAATAAGTTATATAAAAAAGCTATAAAAGAGATTAAACAGCGGGAGCAAGCAGAAAAAGATTTAAAGGCTGTTGCAGAGCAACTTCAGATAAACCGAAAAATGGAAGCTTTGGGAACTATGGCCGGAGGTTTTGCCCATGATTTTAATAATTTGCTAACAGGAATTATGGGCAATGTTGAATTATTAAACCTTGATAGAGATGACTTTTCTGAACAACAAAAGGAGTGTATTGACAGATCTTTACAAGGCATGCTTAATGCAGCCACACTGATAAGGAAAATTCAGGAATTTGTAAACGGCAAGGTTGCACAAAAAGAAAAAATTGATATTTATAACTGTATTGCCAGTGCTATGGATAAGTTTAAAGATATTAAGATAAATTTTCGCAAAGAAAATCTGGTTCAGCCACAAAAGTATTTTATTAAGGCAAATCATGAAGATATGGAACGTATTTTTATGGGACTTATAAAAAATGCTCTGGAAGCTATTACGAAAAAAGGGGCAAATCCAAATTTATTTGTGCAAGTTAATGCCGAAGAGTGTATAGTTAATAATAATAATATACTTGAAAAAAATAGTGTTAAAAACAATATTAAAGGGCTTGCTAACGGAAGATATGTGCATATTGTAGTGGAAGACAATGGTTGTGGGATGTCTGATAAAGTTAGAGAAAGAGCTTTTGATCCATTTTTTTCGGGGAAAGATAAAGGAACTCAAAAGGGACAAGGGCTTGGTCTTGCCATGGTATATAGCATTGTAATGTTCCATGGTGGATGTATATTTTTAGAAAGTAATTTGGGCGTAGGAACAGTTTGTCATTTGTATCTGCCTGCCCTTTGAACATTGTTTGGTAAGCGTTCACAAGCACCTCATCTTCCCATAACCAGCTTGTCATATATAGGACAACTATTATATGACAAGCTGGTTATGGGAATATAAGGCACTTGTGAACGCTTACAAATGTGAGATTGCCGAAAAATCACATTTCTTGGTCGTGAACGGTTACATTGTTTGTAAGTAGGAACGATTCCATATCTGCCTTTTCCCATAAATAAAATGATTGGGCGGATATGGAATCAAATGATTTGTAAAAAATAAAGACCAATAAGATCAGGGATAAATTATTATGAAATAATAAATTTATCCTAAAATTTAAACAGGATACGTTGTTATGCCTTTACTGTGGAGTTGGAATTGGAGTATTTAATTATATGAAAGCATTATTAGCTTTAGAAGACGGACGTATATTTCCGTGTCGAAGTTTTACAGGAAGTGGTGAAATAGGTGGAGAGGTTGTTTTTAATACCAGTATGACAGGTTATCAGGAAATATTAACAGATCCATCGTATAACAAACAGATGGTAACCATGACTTATCCATTAATTGGTAATTATGGTGTTAATGTCCATGATGTGGAATCTGATAAAATTCAGGTATCAGCTTTTATTGTAAGGGAATATCAAAGTCAGCCAAGTAATTTTAGATCAGAAACCCCTCTTGCTCACTACCTGAAAAAACAGAAAATACTTGGAATTGAAGAGATTGATACTCGTGCTTTAACAAGACATATTCGTAGAGAAGGTTCCATGCGTGGAATTATTTCAACAATCGATCTTAACCCTTTGTCTCTTATGAAAAGGGCAAATGATATTCAGCAGATGAAAGGGTATAATCTTGCAGAAGAGATTTCCACTAAAATTGCATACCGTTGGGATTCAAAAATAGATTCTGAAAAATTATCTGCCACAATAAAAGATAAAACTATTTCTAACACAACATCCAAAGCAAATGATGTTCAAATAAATCCCACTTTGGAAACAACCTCTCAAATTGGAAAAATTGCACTGAAAAATACTGTATTGGATAAAAATATCTGGAAATATCCTAAGGAAAAATATTCTGTGGTGGTTTTGGATTTCGGTGTTAAATATAATATTTTAAGATGCCTTGAAAATGCAGGGTGCGAAGTAGTAGTACTACCTGCATCGACTTCCTTTGAGGTTATAAAAAATATTAATCCTGATGGTGTTTTTTTATCAAATGGTCCCGGCGATCCTGAACCTGTTGTATCAGCTGTTTCAACAGTAAAAAACCTCCTTGGGTATAAGCCTATATTTGGTATTTGCCTCGGACATCAAATTCTATGTCTTGCTCTTGGTGGAAAAACATTTAAATTAAAATTTGGACATCGTGGAGGTAATCAACCTGTAAAAAATCTTTTAACCGGAAAAGTTGAAATTACATCCCAGAATCATGGATTTGCTGTTAATATGAAAAGTATGAATGGTAAGGATGTTCAAGTAACTCATATTAATTTAAATGATAATACGGTTGAAGGCATAAGGCATACAAAATTGCCTGCTTTTGCAGTTCAATATCATCCCGAAGCGTCACCCGGTCCTAATGATGCATCATATCTTTTTAAAGAGTTTATTAATTTAATGGGAAAATAATAAAATAGTGTATCACATTTCTTGTTCGTGGACGGTTACAGGGTAATAAGGGTTTGTGGACGAAGTTATGATTAGTATTAAAGAAGTGTTACAATTAGGTGAAAACAGCGAAGTTGAGTTTAAAGAAAAAATTACTCACAATGATAGTTTGGCAAAGGAAATAGTTGCTTTTGCTAATACGAATGGTGGGGTTGTATATTTAGGTATATCTGATAGCAAAGAAATTACGGGTGTCATAAATGAAGACGGATTGGAAGAAAAAATTATAAATATCTGTAGAAATAATATAATCCCGTCTGTTATTCCTCTGATTAGTAAATTTCTTAATAATGAAAAAATTATTTATAAGTTGAAAATTGAAAAGGGGAAAAATAAACCATATAAAGTTAAAAGCTCAAATAAATTTTATATACGAGCCGGGAGTATATCAATTGAACCTACAAATGATGAACTGGTTCGACTTTTTCAAGCAGGAGGTAGCTTTCATTTTGAGATCAACAGTTGTGCTAAGTCTGACTTTTCTGACTTGGACACTCTAAAGTTTAGGGATTATTGTGAAAATTACAGGGGCTTGGAGTTTGAGGAAAATAAAGAAGAGTTAATAAAAATACTTAATAATCTTGAACTTATTGATGATATTAATAAATTAACAATTGTAGGAGCATTATTTTTTGGAAAAAATATTAATAAATTACTACCGCAGGCAGGAATTGATCTTAATTATTACGCAGGAAAAGATCAGGCTACAAAAATTATAGATAATAAAGCTGTATCTGATTCCCTTCCAAATTTAATACAAACTGCTTTAAGTTTTGTTTCAAATAACAGTAGAATAAGTAGTGAATTTATTAAAAATGAGACCATACGGGAAGATATTGCTGAATATGAACCTTTTGTTGTAAGAGAGCTGATAGCTAATGCCTTTTGTCATAGAGACTGGTCGATTTTTGGGCAAAAGATAAGAATTAATATGTTTTCTGACAGAATGGAAATATTTTCTCCCGGAACTCTTCCAAATACCTTAACCTTACTGCATGCGTTAAATGGGATTTCATATTACAGAAATCCGATAATTGCGTTAATGCTAAAAGATTATAAATTTACAGATAAGCTTGGCAGGGGATTGGTTAAAATTATGAGATTTTATAAAGATAAAAAATTGAAATTACCAGAATTTATCATAAGTGATAATTTTGTTCTCGTAAAAATATGGAAAAGAGTAAGTAAATCAGTAACTGTTCACGAATAAAAAATGTGCTTTTTCGGTAATCTCACATTTGCAAGCGTTCACAAGTGGTATTGTGAACGCTTACGTAAACCATAAATTTTTAAAAGGTTGATAAAAACAGTATGCCAAAACGAAATGATATAAAAAAAATCCTGATTATAGGGGCAGGTCCTATCATAATCAGTCAAGCATGTGAATTTGATTATTCAGGAACACAAGCTTGTAAGGCTTTAAGAGAAGAGGGTTATGAAGTTGTATTGGTAAACAGTAACCCTGCAACTATAATGACTGATCCTGAAATGGCTGAGCTGAAATGGGCGTGCTTGAAAAATACGGTGTTGAAATGATTGGTGCTTCCACTGATGCCATTAAAATGGCAGAAGATCGTGAGCTTTTTCGTGATGCCATGAATAGGATAGGGCTTAAAATACCAGCCAGTGGTTTTGCAACAACTATGGATGAAGTGCGTAAAATAGCCACAGAACTTGGCTATCCTATAATTGTTCGTCCAAGTTTTACGTTAGGCGGAACAGGCGGTGGTGTTGCTTATAATCTTGAAGATCTGGAAATGTTATCAAAAATAGGTTTGGAAGCAAGCCTTATTACCCAGATTATGTTGGAAGAATCCATATTAGGATGGAAAGAATACGAATTGGAGGTAATGAGAGATAATAAAGATAATGTTGTTATTATCTGCTCCATTGAAAATATGGATCCTATGGGTGTTCATACCGGAGACAGCATTACTGTAGCCCCAATTCAAACCCTTTCCGATAAAGAATACCAAATTATGAGGGACGCATCCATTGCAATTATTCGTGAAATTGGCGTTGATACAGGTGGTTGTAATGTTCAGTTTGCAGTAAATCCCGAAAATGGAAATATGATCGTGGTGGAGATGAATCCCAGGGTTTCCAGAAGTTCTGCATTGGCTTCTAAAGCTACAGGGTATCCCATTGCAAAAATTGCGGCAAAGCTTGCAGTAGGTTATACTTTAGATGAGATAGCAAATGATATTACAGGCGAAACCCTCGCATCTTTTGAACCTGTGTTAGATTACTGTGTTGTAAAAATACCACGCTGGACATTTGAAAAATTTCCTGAAACGGAAGATGTTTTATCAACAGCAATGAAATCGGTCGGGGAGACCATGGCCATAGGAAGAACGTTTAAGGAAGCTTTTCAAAAAGCAATCAGATCCCTTGAAATTGGAAGATTCGGGTTTGGCGGTGATGGAAAGGATGTAATAGACATTGAAGGTAAAAAGCCTACAATGACGCAAATAGAAAAAAAACTTACTACCCCTAATTCTGTAAGACTTTTTTACATAAGATATGCATTTATAGCTGGAAGGTCCATAGAAGATATTTATGAAATGACTAAAATAGACCGCTGGTTTCTCTATCAGCTTCGACAGATATTTGATTTTGAAAAGGAACTTTCAGCATGGGGATTATCAAGATGGTTATTTAACGATCGGTTAAATAATCAGTCAAAGAGCCCGTTACACGGGCTTTTAGACAATTCATCAAATAATTCACCAGATAATATACCTGATAATATATCTGATAGAATATCTGATAATATACCTGATGGCTTATCTAATAATCGGACAAATCAGGTACCTGCTGATATGTTAAAAAAAGCAAAATCCTATGGCTTTTCTGATAAACAGATCTCTTTTCTTACAGGAATAAAGGAATCTGAACTTGTAATGTACCGTAAAATTATGCACATTGCCCCTGTATATAAACTTGTCGATACTTGTGCCGCAGAATTTAAAGCATCAACTCCGTACTACTATTCAACTTATGAATTAGAATCAGAAGCCCGTATTTCCGATGACAAGAAAGTAATTATTTTGGGTGGGGGACCAAATAGAATTGGACAGGGTATAGAGTTTGATTATTGTTGTGTTCATGCTTCGTTTGCCCTTGCTGAAGAGGGTGTAGAAAGTATTATGGTAAACAGTAATCCAGAAACCGTAAGTACAGATTACGATACATCTGATAAACTTTATTTTGAACCCCTTACAAGCGAAGATGTTCTTCATATTATAGAGACTGAGAAACCAGATGGAGTTATTGTTCAGTTTGGAGGTCAGACCCCATTAAATATTGCTGATGAGCTTGATAAAGAAGGTGTTCCCATAATTGGTACCCAGCCTACAGATATTGCCAAAGCAGAAGATAGGGATCAATTTCAAGCCATGCTAAAAAAGCTCGGTCTTGTTCAACCTGCCAATGGGATTGCCATGACGGTAGAAGATGCTTTTAAAATTGCAGATGAAATTGGCTATCCTGTTATTGTACGTCCTTCATATGTTCTTGGTGGTAGGGCAATGAAAATAGTTTTTGATTCGGCTGATTTAGAAGAGTTTGTAAAAGCTGCGATAGATGTTTCTCCCGGAAATCCTGTTCTTATAGATTATTTTCTTGCTGATGCTATTGAATTGGATGTGGATGCTGTTTCAGATGGAGAAACAACAATTATAGCAGGAATTATGGAGCATATTGAAGAGGCCGGTATTCATTCCGGCGATTCTTCGTGTGTTCTTCCTGCATACAGTATAAAAGATGATATAGTAGAGGAACTTACTCAGGCAACAAAGGCTATGGCAAAAGAGTTAAATGTTGTAGGCCTTATGAATGTTCAATATGCTGTACAAGATAATAAACTTTATGTAATAGAGGTAAACCCCAGAGCATCAAGGACAATTCCTTTTGTTAGTAAAGCAACAGGTATTCCTTTTGCAAAGATTGCCACAAAAGTAATGCTTGGCAGAAGTTTAAAAGAGCTTGGTATTACAAAAGAAGTTATTCCTCCTTATTACTCTGTTAAGGAAGCTGTCTTGCCGTTTGACAGATTTCCCGATGTTGATACACTTCTTGGACCGGAAATGAAATCAACAGGAGAGGTAATGGGGATAGATAATGATTTAGGTACAGCTCTTGCCAAGGCATATCTTGGTTCCCGTATGGGAATGCCCCTTGAAGGTACAGTTTTTATAAGTATTAAAGATGGGGATAAAAATGCGGCTTTACCCGTTGCAAAAATGTTTTATGATATTGGATTTAAGCTTATGGCGACAAAAGGAACTTCTCTATTTCTCGATAAGCATAATATTCCAAATAGTGTGATAAACAAAGTATCTGTTGGTCGTCCAGATGTTGTGGATGCAATTAAAAATTCAGAAATTCAACTTGTGTTAAATACAGGTTCAGGAACTGAAACAAAAATGGATGGATATAAAATTAGAAGGGCGGCTCTTAAATACAAGATTCCGTACGCTACAACAACAGCTGGTGCTATGGCTATTTGTAAGGGCATTGCAGCCCTTAAATCAAAAGACTTTGAAGTTATGACCATTCAGGAATATCACAGGAAAATAAAATAATGAACGAGATTGAAAGACCAAGAGATGAGTGCGGTGTATTTGGTATTTACCGACATCCGGAAGCCTCCCATTTAACCTATTTTGGACTTTATGCCCTCCAACACAGGGGACAAGAGAGTGCAGGAATATCAGTTGTCCAGGAGAATGAAAAGGATAAAATACTGTCTCATAAAGGTATGGGACTTGTATCTGAAGTATTTCAACCCGAACAGCTTAATCGTCTTGGGGGTGGTAGTGCCATAGGTCATGTTCGCTACTCCACAACAGGGAATTCTGTTATTACAAATGCCCAGCCTTTTGTTGTGCAATATAAGGGAAGATCCTATGCTGTGGCACATAATGGCAACCTTGTTAATGCACATACCCTAAAAAAAGAGTTGGAAGAGAGTGGCTCAATTTTTCAAACAACTATGGATAGTGAAGTCTTTCTTCATATATTTGTTAAAAATCTTAAAGGTGGTGATGTTGAAGGGGCTATTGTTAAAACAGTCGCCCAGTTAAAAGGTGCTTACTCCTTTATTGTTTTAACGTGTAAGGGTGAAGTAATAGGTATCAAAGATCCCAATGGTTTTCGCCCCCTTTGCCTTGGGAAGTTAAATGGTCATTATGTATTAGCATCGGAAACCTGTGCATTGGATCTTGTTCAGGCTGAATTTGTAAGGGAGTTAGAGCCGGGTGAAATAGTAAATATCAATGAAGATGGTGTAAGAAGTATAGTATTGGATAAGAAGGAAAAAACGTCCCTTTGTATATTCGAATATATTTATTTTGCTCGTCCCGACAGTACTATTTGCGGAAAAAATGTTTATCAGATGAGAAAGGCACACGGTAAAAGGCTTGCACAGGAAGCACCGGTTAAAGCTGATCTTGTTATGCCGTTTCCCGATTCGGGCAATTATGCTGCCATTGGATATTCTGAAGAGTCAGGTATTCCATTTGAAATGGCAATGATTAGAAATCATTATGTTGGAAGAACATTTATCCAGCCAACTCAAAGTATGCGGGATTTTGCAGTTCGGGTAAAACTTAATCCTGTTAAAGAACTTATTAAAGGCAAGGATATAATTATTGTTGAAGATTCAATAATAAGAGGCACCACAGCAAAAACAAGGGTAAAAGCCCTGCGTGATCTTGGTGCAAAAAAAATTCATATGAGAGTAAGTTGTCCTCCCCATAAATGCCCCTGTTATTATGGTATTGATTTTTCCACAAAAGGCGAACTTATTGCCGGCAAGAAAAATATTGAAGATTTAACAGAACACCTTGGTTTGGACTCTTTGCACTATTTAAGCATTGAAGGTATGCTTAAGGCATCAGGTGTGGAAAATCCGGAAAAAAATCTCTCCAAAACATGCATGAACTAAGTTATAAGCTATTCACAATGCCTACAAATGTAAAATTACCGAAAAATCACATTTTTTGTTCGTGAACGGTTACAAAAATGATTTATAAAAAATAAAACCAATACAATCAGGAATAAATTATTACAAAATAATAAATGTAATGTGAGATTACCGAAAGATCACATTTCTTGGTCGTGAACGGTTACAAATAAATTTACCCTAAAATTTAAACAGGATATATTTTTTTAAAGGATATTAATTTTTGATAAAAAAAACAGTTGCATTTTCCAGAGAGTCCACAAATCTTTTTTTTCATATTCTAACAAGGTGTAACCTCTCTTGCAATCATTGTTATATTAACTGTGATCAGCATGGTAAAACAGATCTTCCATTTGAAACTATAAAAAAATGGCTTGCTTTATTTGTAGAAAATCATAGTGAAACAAATGTTATATTTCTCGGTGGAGAACCTACCCTTCATAAAGATTTATCGGAAGCTGTTAAGTATGCAAGATTTCTTGGATATAAATCAATTACAATAGATACAAACGGTTATCTTTTTCATAATATTCTCGATAATATTACTCCTGAAGATCTTGACTTTATGAGTTTTAGCTTAGATGGAGCAACTTGTGAAACAAATGATTTAATTCGTGGAAAGGGGTGTTATGAAAAATGTGTCTCCGGTATAAAAAAAGCAGTGTTAAAAGGATTTAAGACAAGTTTGATTTATACCGTAAGCTCTTCAAATTTTCATGAACTTACCATGATGCCGGAACTTTTAAAAGATTTGGGCATTAATCGTTTTTTTATTCAAGTAATAGGTCTCAGGGGAAATTTGTCTGAAGAAAACTTATCTGATTTAAACTTTGCAAATAATAGCTCTCTTCAAGTATCAAGAAAACAGTGGTTAAATAAAATTCCGGAAGTTGCTTTAAAAACGGCAAATCTCGGAATTACAGTAACCTACCCAAAAGTTTTTCTTAATTTAAATGATTCGTTCGAGTGTGCAGGAAAAGTTGCTGATAACTATTTTATTTTCCCTAATGGCAGAGTATATAAATGTCCGTTATGTGAAGACTATCCCATGCACGGTATGATTATAAAAAATAATAAATTAATTTCCACTGAAAAAATTAATGAAACAGATCTTTTTAACCTTGATATCCCGGAAGGCTGTGTAATGAATAAACTTATACAGCCTGGTAATTTAAGCTATAAAAAAGATGGTAGTGCTGAATATAAAGTGGCATGTTGTCTTCTTAAAGAGGAGATAAAGGCTTATTAGTATCCATATCCGCCCAATCATTTGATTCATGGGAAAGGGCAGATATGGAATCTGCCCCTACGGGTATCCCGTTTAAATACAATTTATTGTTTGGTGAACCCTTATGTTGTGTAAAAAATATATATTTCATCTCTTGACTTATTAAAAATGAACTAGTATTTTATCGGATAAAAATTATGTGGTGATTGTTTGGGTAACGGGTTGTCCGTTATTATAAACGCTTTTAACTATAAGTGTTTTATAATCTTTATTAGGTATAAAAAAGGAGAATAGCATGTCAAAAAATGTTGAATTTCCAATGATTGTTGATGCAATTATAAATTCTTTACTGCATCGTTATAATATTCCAACCAGATTGGAATTTGAAAAAGTTATTGAAAAAATTAACCGTTTGGAAAAATTGGTTGCTGATTGTACCTGTAAACATGATCAGGAAAAACCGCCTTTTATCGCTGAGGTTGAAGTTCTAAAAAGTAAGGAAGAGAAAAAAAAGAAGAAAGAGAAAAAAAGTAAGAAAGAACTAAAAGTTAAGAAAATTAAAAAAGTTAAAAAGCATGATCCCTATAAACTTACCCCTTCTCAAACAGAAGTATTAAGATCCATAGAAAATAATAAAAGTGGTGCCGTTTCAAAAATCATTTGTAAAGAAACAGGATTTGATGACAAGAAAGTTAGAAATGCTCTTCATCAATTAAAACAATTAGGAAGAATTAAATGTATAAAACGTGGTGTTTATACAGCAGAATAGGTTAAATAATATATGAATATTGCAAAAAGTAAAGAAAGCGACAAGAATAGCCTTGATTTAAAAGAAGGTAGTCTCGTTGGTGGATACATAGTAGAAAAAATTACCAAGTTAGATGAAATAGCATCGATTTTATATGAATTTGAACATATAAAAACGGGTGCAAAACACATACACATCAGCAATAATGATAAAGAGAATACATTTGCCGTTGCATTTAAAACAGTACCCTCAGATTCCACGGGAGTTGCCCATATATTGGAGCATACCGCACTATGCGGATCAGCAAAATTTAATGTACGCGATCCTTTTTTTTCAATGCTAAAAAGAAGTTTAAATACATTTATGAATGCTTTTACAGCTTCCGATTGGACAATGTATCCATTTTCTACTCAAAATAAAAAAGATTATTTTAATTTGATGGATGTTTATATGGATGCGACATTTTTTCCTAATCTTAACGAATTAAGTTTTAAACAGGAAGGGCACAGGCTTGAATTTGAACCTGTTATTAATCCTGATAAAAACGGCAAAGCTGAAAAATTGGTGTATAAAGGGATCGTATATAACGAGATGAAAGGAGCCATGTCTTCTCCTGATCAGGTAATGGTAAGATCCCTTCAAAGTTCTTTATATCCGTCAACAACATATAACTTTAACTCTGGAGGGGATCCTGAAGATATTCCAAAACTAACATGGGAAGAGTTAAAAGCCTTTCATAAACGGCATTATCATCCAAGTAACGCTTTTTTTTACACTTATGGCAATTTACCCATTGCAGACAGTCTTGACTTTATCGAGAAAACTATTCTTGATAAATTTAGCAAGATTGATCCGAATACAAAGGTTCCTGCTCAAAAACGCTGGACGGAGCCAAAAAAAATTACGGATAACTATCCATTATCAAAAGATAAAGATCCCCTTAAAAAATATCAGGTAGCGGTTGCATGGCTTCTTTGTGATATTAATGATACTTTTGATGTTCTTGTTCTTTCAATTTTAGAGCATGTAATTCTTGGAAATTCTGCATCTCCTTTGTATAAGGCACTTATTGATTCTGAACTTGGTTCTTCCCTTAGCGATGGAACCGGTTATGATGCTGATAACAGGGATACAATGTTTTCCTGTGGTTTAAAAGACGTAGAAAAATCATCAGTGAACAAGGTTGAAAAAATCATTTTTGATGTATTTAACGATCTTTATACAAACGGAATAGACCAGGAGCTTGTTAATTCTGCTATTCATCAAATAGAATTTTATCAAAAAGAGGTAACTAACTCTCCCTACCCTTATGGAATAAAGCTTCTTTTAAGAATGTCAGGAAGTTGGTTTCACGGAGGTATTCCTTCGCGAATATTGCAATTTGATACCGATCTTAAAAGGCTTAACACAGAACTTTCCAAGGGTGGTTTTTTGGAAAGTGTAATAAAAAAACAGTTTATAGATAATACCCACAGGGTGCTTTTTACTCTTATTCCTGATCAGGAAATGTCCAAAAAAGAATCAAAACGAGTTGAGCTTGAACTTGAAAATATCAAGGACAAAATGACAGATGATGATTTAGAGTTAATAAGAAAAGATACTATTTTACTTAAAACACTACAGGAATCCGAAGAAGATATCTCTTCTCTTCCAACCCTTGGGCTTGATGACGTACCTACTGAAATTAAAACCGTAAATGAAAGTTTAGAGTATTCCAATATTTCGTCAAAATGTTATAATCAGCCCACATCGGGCATTCTTTACTTTTCCGCAGTTGCAAATATCGCATCACTTCCTGAAAATTTAATACCCCTTGTTCCTTTCTTTTGCACAGCTTTTTCCAGAATTGGAACTTCCAAAAGAGATTACGTTAAACTTGCAAGGTTTTTAGATGCACACACCGGAGGTCTTGGTCTCTCTTCCCACGTAAGTACATCTTTTGATAAAAATGGGACATGTTATCCTTTTGTTGCCATAAATGGAAAGTGTCTTCACCGAAATGTGGGAGCCTTGTTTGAGATTACGCAAGAGCTTATTTCCGAGTATGATTACTCTGAACTTGGAAGGTTAAAAACTCTTTTATTGGAATATAAGGCAGGTATAGAGTCAACAATTGTACATAATGGTCATAAATACGCCATATCACTCTCATCGAGAAACTTTTCACAATCGTGCCTGTTAAATGAAATATGGCATGGTGTTCATCAGTTTCAGTATATTAAAAAACTCACTAAAGATTTTGATAATCCTGATATTGTTAATAAAAAATTAAAATCTATTTCCAATGATCTTAAAGCTATTGCAGATCATGTTTTTGTAAAAGATAATTTTAAAACAGCGTTAATCGGTGATGATAGTTCTATTTGCGATTCTGCGTCTGCCGTAGAGTCAATTTTAAAAAGCTTAAAACCGGTATTAAATAATAAACCCATAGCACTTATTAGTCCTGAAAGTTTTATTCCCGTAGAAGGTTGGATTATAGATACTTCTGTTTTCTTTGTTGCAAGTACATTTAAAGTTGTGCGTATGGAACATAAAGATTCGCCATGTCTTGCGGTAATAAGCAGAATATTACGTTCTATTTATCTTCATAGGGAAATAAGAGAAAAAGGAGGAGCATATGGTGGTTTTGCCATGTATAACATGGAAGACGGCCTTTTTAGTTTTGCTTCATACAGGGATCCGCACATTGTAAAGACATTAACTGTTTACAAAAATGCCGCATCATTTATCAGATCGGGTGATTTTAAAGATGTTGATATTAAAGAAGCTATTCTTCAGGTATGCTCTGATATTGATAAACCTGATACTCCCGGACCCTCTGCAAGAAAAGCATTTTACAGAACAATAATTTCTCTAACAGATGAAATGAGGAAAAAATTTAAAGAAAACCTTCTGTCCGTAACCCGTGAACAGGTTATTAACACAGCTGAAAAATATTTTTCCATAGATAACAGTAACACAAGTGCCTTATATTCGCATAAACAGCTTGGCATATAATAGTTGTCCTATATATGACAAGCTGTTTATGCGAAGATGAGGTGCTTGTGAACGCTTACAAATTATAAAAGGAGAAAAAGTATGCTGACAGTATTGGAAAAGTGTCAACAGCAGGCAAAGCATCTTCCTTTAAAGGAGAAAGCAATGTTGATCATGGCTCTTATTGATGATCTTTTATTCATATCTTCAGGGATGGGTGCAGTAAAATTAAGGGTTTCTCCGGAAATTGGATGTTTAAAACTAAGACTATGGGCATGGAGCATTTGTCTTGGTATTGTTTTAATTTTTTTTTGAATATCATTGTTATAAATTGTAGGTATATTTTTTAACTTACGACTACCATATATACAATCTCCAATAATTGGATGATGCATTGATGCAAAATGGACACGTATTTGGTGTGTTCGTCCTGTTTTAATTTGGATATCCAATAAAGTGGCAACATCTCCAAAATGTTTATTTACAGACCATATTGTTTCTGCTGACCTTGGGCGTTTGCTATTTACGGACATTTTTTTTCTATCAAAAGGGTGCCGTCCTATAGGAAGAGTTATTCTGCCTTTTTTTTCTTTAATATTTCCGTAAACAAGCCCTATATACTCTTTTTTAATATCCCTTGATTTAAAAAGTGATGATATGGCCGTATGGGCATAATGGGTCTTGGCGATAACCATTATTCCGCTTGTGTCTTTATCGAGCCTGTGGACGATACCGGGTCTGATTGCACCGCCTACTCCTTCTATGTCCGGGCAATGGTATAAAAGTGCATTAACAAGAGTTCCGCAACTGTGCCCCGGTGATGGATGAACCACAATTCCCGGTTGTTTATTTATTATTATAAGATGTGGGTCCTGAAAAATAATTTCTAATGGAAGGTTTTCCGGATAGCAGTCGGGAAGGGGAGACGGCCTCGGAATAGTTCCTTGAAGTTTCTCCCCTGTCTTAACACGGTACCCCGGCTTTTTAATCTTGTTATTTACAAGTAAAAACCCTTTCTTGATTAACTCAGATGCTGACGTACGTGAACAGTTTTCAATATGTGTAACTAATGTAGAATCTAACCTGTTACCGTCATCTTTGCAGGTAACGATAATTTCAAAAGAGAGGCTATCTACCTTCAAATAACTTCTCGACTTGTTTTAGAACTGTTTCATCATCATTGTCAGTTGCTGTACACAACTCCTTAACAAGAAGTCCCTGGGCTGTATCTAATAATTTTCTTTCACCAAATGAAAGGTCCTTATGGAGTTTTAAAAGGTAAAGATCCCTGAATACTTCTGCAACATCAAAAAGAGAACCTGTTTTTATTTTATCCATGTATTCTCTGTATCTACGATTCCATGTTTTTTTATTTACAGGGTTTCCCGACTCTTGAATAACTTCATATATCTTTGGAATTTCATGCTCGGTTATGACTTTTCGCAGACCTACAGATTCTGTATTGCCGGTTGGAATCATTATAACCATGCCGTTTTCGAGGATTTTCATAATATAAAAACTCATTATTTCCCCATTTATTTCTCTTGTTTCAACAGCTTCGATGCAACCTACACCATGAGCAGGGTAAACAGCAAGCTCACCCTCACAAAACTCTAAACCATCATACTCTTCTAACTTAAATGCTTTCTCTCCCATATTTTTCACCAGTACTATTTTAATGCTTTGTTAATAAGTTGTTATGGCAAATTATTTACCATAACGGAAAATATAAGTCCCTTGTAGTATAACTTGCCACGGCGAAAATACGCCACAACAAAATATGAAAGTCTTTATGATACAGCATTTCATATAAAAACCCTCACATAAAAATTTCATTGCGTTATACGTTCATCGCAGTATTTTAATACGATTCTTTGCTATGCCCTGTGAAATTAATTATTTGAGGTGTTTTTGTAGAGACTTTAATAAAAAGACAGATAAACTGCCAATACGAAAAACATCTAACTTATGCATATAACATAACAAAAATGGATATGCAATAAAAAAGATATTAAGGGTTCGCAAAAAAATAAATTGTATTTCTTGGTCGTGAACGGTTACAGAATTACTAATTAAAAACATTCATGGCTTCTTTTACGCCATGATTAATAATCGTTGAAACAACATCTTCTGCATGTTTCAAGAGGTTTGGAAGTTGTTTTTTCTCTTCTGCTGAAAATTTACCCAAAACATGGTCTGTAACTTCCCTTTGTCCATTAGGGCGACCAACACCGATGCGTAGGCGGTTAAATTCACCATTACCTAATGCTTCCATAATAGATCGTATTCCGTTGTGACCACCATGACCACCTTTTTCTCTTACTCTTATTTTTGCAAATGGAAGATCTATGTCGTCATAAACCACAAGCAAGTTCTCAGGTATAATATTAAAATAACCGGTAAGTTGTTGCAGAGGATTTCCACTTTTGTTCATATATGCCATGGGTTTTGCAAGAATCAAATTGGCATTTCTTGTTTTTCCACGTCCAAATACAGTTTTAAACTTCTCTTTTGAAACTTGGATAGAATAATTTTCGGCAAAAAAATCTATAAACATAAAACCAATATTATGCCGTGTTTTATCGTAGGATGTACCGGGATTGCCAAGACCGGCAACCAACCAGTTACTATTTTTAATCATAAAAACCTTGTGAAATATTTAAGGGGAAAGGCTCACTCAAAGATTGGAAAAAAATAATAAAGGACAACCATAAGGGATCGCCCCCTACATATTAGGAATGAGGATAAAATAACTTCCCCATATGAGGGCAACCACAAAGGATTGCCCCCTACAGAGGATAAAACAACTTCCCATTGAGGGCAACCACAAAGAATTGCCCCTACACTATTATTATTTGTATAACTTGCGTACTCCAACAACAAAAAATAAAAGTCTTTATATGTAACTTTTATATAAAATTATGCGTCTTCGGTTATTGCTTCTTTTTCACCCTCTTCAG